>JAGXLC010000286.1 GCA_018334875.1 Bacteroidales bacterium
CAAGATACCTGGCACCCTTATCAACGCATGAACGATGGGGGCAAATCGGAGATATCGTCTCCCAGGTTCAGGTGCTCGGACACAAACATCACACTTTCCTTGAACGGCTGGATGAACTTTCCTTAAAGCCGTTAACCGGGATACCCATTGCTATAGGGGTTATTTGGATCATTTTTAAAGTGGTGCGCTTTATTGGAGAAGGGCTCATAAACTATGTGCTTGAACCGGCATTCCAACACATTTATCTTCCGGTAATACAAAAAGTGAGCGCAGTGTTGGGTGGAAGCGGAATGCTCCATAATGTCATCATAGGCAACCTCATTGACGGATCCATTGATTTTGAACAATCCTTCGGCTTATTGACCACCGGCCTTTATGTTCCATTTGCCATGGTACTGCCCTATGTAATTGCATTTTATCTTATGCTGGGTTTGCTTGAAGATTTCGGTTACCTGCCCCGGTTATCCGTGTTAAGCGACAATTTTATGCACAAACTCGGGTTGCATGGGCAGGCAATTATTCCCATGATCCTTGGGTTTGGCTGCGCCGTTCCGGGTATGCTGGCAACCCGTCCATTAAAATCCAAACGGGAGCGTTTTATCGCCATCACCCTTATCGCCATTGCCATACCCTGTGCTTCGCAATCCGCTATGATCTTTAACCTGGTCGGGCGGTACGGCACCCAGTATGTAGCCATTGTTTACGGAACCCTGTTTGTTTTGTGGCTGATTTTTGGCTATATACTGAATAAAATCATGAAGGGCCTGAGCCCCGAACTGTTAATGGAAATTCCTGCCTACCGGTTGCCCCATGGGTCAATGGTTTTGAAAAAACTCCGCATGCGGGTAATATATTTCCTCAGGGAAGCAATCCCTTATATGCTCATTGGCATATTGTTGATCAATGTTTTATATGCAATGGGGATCATTTCCTGGCTTGGAAAAATCATTGCGCCGGTGGTTACTGATCTGATGGGATTGCCAGAGGAGGTGGTCACCGCATTGCTCATGGGATTCCTGCGAAAAGATATAGCCATAGGCGTATTGGGCCCCTTAGGCTTAACGGCAGAACAAATGACCATTGCTGCCACGGTCCTGACCATTTATTTTCCGTGTATAGCGGCATTTGTCATCATGTTCAAGGAGCTTGGCCTTAAAAGCATGCTGAAAGCCACCGTTATTATGATTTCCCTGGCAGTTATCGTTGGAACCCTTATGAACCTGATCCTGTGAAGAGGGATATGAATTAGATTATTAACAATTAAACCATCAACCCTATGAGACCCATTCTACTGATTTTGCTGAGCCTTTTACTCACCATACCGGCTTTCCATCATACCCATGCTCAGCTCAAAAATCCCGACAACATCCAGCATGACTGGAGTACGGATACATCGAACCACATCATTGACCTTTCCGAAATCCAGGTTGTATTGCCCCGCAACAGTTTTCCTTTAATTGACTACCCTGAATTTACAGGTAAAGAACAAGGCTTAAAACAATTTTTCAGACATGAACCGGTCATAGCAGTATCCCTTAACGGCAGGGCAAAAGCTTATCCGCTGAATATGCTTGCGATGCATGAGATATCCAATGATACGCTGGGCGGCATCCCCATTTTGCCGAGTTATTGTCCCCTATGCAATTCAGCACTGGTTTTCGACCGCAGGCTGAAACATCAGGAAGAAGAACATCTGCTGGAATTTGAAGTGTCCGGGATGCTTCGATACAGCAATCTGATACTGGCCGACAAGCAGACGGAAACCTGGTGGCAGCAACTGTCTGCAAAGGGCCTTGCCGGGAAACTGGCAGGAGCCGAATTAAAGATCATTCCTTCTATGATCATCACTGTAAAAGAATTCTTTGAAAGTTATCCCAAAGGAAAGATCCTTTCACCAGAAACCGGAACAAAAGCAGAAAATCGTTATGGTACCAATCCATATGTAAATTACGATGAGGAAGACGGAAAACCAATGGAAAAGTACTTCCCCCATGAAAAAATCAGTGGGCGTCTGCCCGCGATGGAACGGGTGCTCGAAATAAAAAGTGAAAATAGGGGCTATAGAATCTATCCATTCTCCGAAATCAGGAATAAAGAGGTGATCAACGATGAATTCGGCAGCAAAAAGATCGTTGTCTTTTACAGAGATGAAAAAGTTTCTATACTGGATGAAAGCAATATAAGAAAATCAAAAACCATAGGATCGGCTACTGCTTTTTCCCGCAGGTTCAAGGGCCAAACACTGACTTTTAGTAAAAAGAACGGCTACTTCACAGATCATCAAACCCAAAGTAAATGGACCATCACCGGTCATTGCATCAAGGGAAAGCTGAAAGGCAGCAAGCTGAAACTTTTGCCACACGGAAATCACTTTGCCTTTGCCTGGCTCCATTTTTACCCGGAATCAGAGATATACCGGTCTCAGGAATGATATCCCTTCCTTCAGGGAAACCTCTGACATATAGGTATAAACAGTTATAATGAACAATGGAAAAGCAAGGCCATTGCATTTATTCTGCCCATATTCTGCCCAATAAAAAGATAAACAAACCTTCTCCGGACTTTTCATCAAACTTAACGCTAGCCTGGCACCCGCCCGGGCAATAAGAAGCTATTAGAAGCATCCTGTCAGCAAAAGCAGCCATTACCACAGGCATTTGGCTTTATTAATTCTTTCGGTTGTTTCCCGGCTAACATGATAACTTGCAGCTTATCAGCCCATACCTATGCTTCCTGACCGTATAATTGAGTCAATAAAACAAAATCTTCTGATTACCACATAAAGTATTCCATTAATCAAAGAAAATGAACTTTTTGAGCAATATCCGTAATATTAAGAAACGAATAATTTAATATAAATACCTTGAAAATAAAGATGTAGCTTATTGCGATATAAAACGGGCCAATGGCCTTGATGAGGATCCGGACAATGGCTTTTATCAAAACATTTTTCCCATAAAAACAAAATGAACGAGAATATAAAATGATGAATACGCATATGAAGTTTACTAAAGGATATATGTTGTTGCTGTTTTTCCTGGCAACGTTCAATGCATTACCCCAGGAAGGCACCAAACAACTCATGCCCAGCTCCACGGACAGGCTTTATCTCATGCTGAATCATAACGATCATCCGGATTTTGCTATGTATGGATGTGATGAAGATGTCCGCTTAAATATTTACCTGAAAGCCGGGGAAAAACTGTACTTTGGCATGCAACTGAATGCTAAGCATCATTTTCGAATCAAAGAAGAAGATGGGGGTATTATTTTTGAAGAGCAAGCTACACCCGATTCAGGTGATGCCGGATATATAGCCGATTATAATGAAGCAGTAAGTGGTCCTGAGGGGGTAAAATTAAATGGTAACACCATAAGCGAAAGCGAAGGCTATACCCCCTTGTCGTTTACTGCTCAGGAAACCGGCAACCATTATATTGAATTTGATTACTCCAATACCAAAACACATATACACTTCATCGACTTCACGGTTACCGATGCCGATGACAACATCATCACCAACCCAACAAACCCTAACCAATCAGCCGGACGGCTATGGTCAGAAAACTGGGTGATGACTACCACGAGTTTTGATGAATACCCGGTGAATACCTATTTTTACGTATTCACCGGTGACGAATTCGTCAATAAAGTCAAATTTGACATGAAGCCTTACGGCTTCGACTTTGTTTCCAATTCCAATGGTTTGCCTACCGGCAGCAACCATGCCCTGAAAAAAGCCCAAAGTAAAGATGGAAAAATTACAATAAGCAATGGCTATAAAATTTTTCTGAACGACCCCGATCAAAGTGTTTTCAAAAATACCAAACTTCCCCCGCCAGAGGCAAAGGTATGGATAGAGAATGACCAAATATACGATTACGATTATACCCGTGACCCCCAATTATTAAACTTTAATCAGGATACGGTTACCATTGAAAAAAATGGCGACCCGGACTGTGCCGAAGATGATTTAATGCTGTTCAAAATTCAAAGCAATATTGATGGTTTTACTCGTATTTATCTGGATATTGATGGTAATGGGTTTTCAGATAACAGCACACAGGATACTTTATTGCAAAAGGAGATTTTCGAAGGTACCAACTACATTACCTGGGATTTTAAGGATAAAGCAGGCAACGAAGTAGCCGATGGTACGTATTCGGCTTCTGCAACTTTTCTTGGTCGTGGGCCGGCCCATTTTCCCCTGTACGATGTAGAAACGCTCTCCAATGTCGAAGCGCTTTCCATCCGGCCTTTCAACAAGCTGGGTCCTACCCTTTACTGGGATGATACCCCTGTAGATAACGCCGGCCAGTGGGGCGATAATACTGGCAATATGGACAATACCCAGGTAAATCAGCTACAAAACGGGGCTTCTGTACCCCGCATCTGGACTTACGAAAATGGTTTTGACAATGGCGACGAAAATTCCATGAATACCTGGTTCAATGCCATTGACCTGGGTATGAAGACAATTGATTTGAAAGTTGCTTCTACGGACACATGCAAAGAGGGCGATGCACCCATTGTTGCGGACACCTATAAGGATACAACCGTTAATACTACCGTTGATTTTACAGCGTATGATTTTGAACGGAAATTTTCTGACCCTGCCGATCAGATACTTGACAAAATCAAGGTGCTTTCCCTTCCCGATAATGGCACGCTTAACCTTAATGGTAGCGCTGTAAGTGTTAATGATGAGATCAGTCAGGACAATCTGGCCAACCTCACCTTTGATCCTGACACCGACTGGACCGGTGAAACAAGTTTTAAATGGGAAGCTAGCAATGGTACCGCCTACAGTCGCAATACCGACTTCGTTTATATCACAATTAACACACCACCCACTATAGAAAATATAGATAATCAATATGTTTGTGCCGATCAAAAACTTTCCGACTTATCCTTTACCATCGGCGATGCAGAAACTGACGCTTCTGAACTTCAGTTAAGAGCTTATTCGCACAACCTTAATTTGGTAGAAAACAGCAACATATCCTTTGGTGGCAGTGGCCAAAATCGCACCATTAGCGTAACACCCAATGCCGGCGTCACCGGTAGCGCCATCATTTACATTGAAGTAAGCGACGGCCATTCTTCTACCATCGGTGATTTTAACTTGTTCATCGGCCCCGACCTCACTTTTCAGGGCGACACCACCCTTTGCACCGGAAGTGATCTGTCTATAACTGC
>JAGXLC010000287.1:0-3228 GCA_018334875.1 Bacteroidales bacterium
AGCAATGCAGGTTATCACACCGCGTTGGTGGGTAAGTGGCACCTTGGAGATGAAAAACATTATATGCCCACACAGAGGGGGTATGATCATTTTACCGGGTTTTCCCATGGCGGGATGAAGTCAAAATCTCCCGATGTCTTGGTGGAAGGAAACTGGAAAACATACAAGGGTGAATATACACCTGATGTATTAACAGATTTCACAATGGATTACATCCGTGAATTTCAGGATGAGCCTTTTGCTATTTCTTTACATTACTGGGCTCCACATGCCAATACAGATTTTCCTGAAGGTTTTCAGCCTCCCTATGATGATCGCTCTTGGTTACCCCTCAAAGATGAGGATTTAAAGCACTGGAGAGATATGGATCTGAAACTTCCCAATCCGGATTTTCCCAATTTGGATGTTCAACGTGTTAAACGCATGATGCGCGAATATTATGCAGCTGTCCACAGTGTAGACCGGAATATAGGCAGGATTATGGAGCTGTTGGATGAATTAGATCTAAGAGACAATACGATTGTTATTTTCACCTCCGACCATGGTTATATGATGGGTCATCATGGATTGTGGCATAAGGGAAATGGACGATGGATCACAACAGATCGAAAGGATCCATTTGGTTTATACGAGAATGGCAGGCCGAATCTATATGACTACAGTCTGAAGGTTCCATGTGTGATTCGATGGCCGGAAGTCATTGAACCGGGTACTAAAATAGAGGAAACCATTGAATCAATAGATTGGTTTCCGACGATCCTGGCTATGACCAATGTTAGCAAACCAGATGGAGTAATCCTGAGAGGAGATAATTTTTTACCGTTATTGAAAGGGAAAGATATACCATGGAATAACAGCCTCTATGGGGAATATAAAACGCTTCGTTCTTATCGTTCTCAGGAATGGAAGCTTGTACGTCATTTCGCCGACCCAGAAAAGGATGAGTTGTATCATATAGCAGTAGACCCTGATGAAAATGTCAACCTAATACATGATTCAAGAAAGCAGATTCAAAAGATTATAAATATGCTGGATGAAAGAATTATCAATAAAATGAGAGACTTAGACGATCCCTTATTGAGAAAGAATGTGGATCTGTGAAAGATTATGAAGTTGCTAATGTAAAAAAATAAGTTAATTATGAAGGATAATAAAAATTCAGGAATTTCCCGACGCACATTCTTAAGAAATTCCGCTACCGCTGCAGCTGGGCTGACAATATTGCCCAGTTATGTTATTGGTGGTTTTGGGATAAAAGCCCAAGGAATTGATTATAAAAAAGTAAAGAATGCCGAGCAGCATGTTGTTTACCATCAAAAGGGCCGTTTCGCCGGTTGGCCCGCCAATAATGGTTCATGGATTTTTGATAATGATGAAATTTTGGTTGGATTTACCGAGGCTCCCTATGAAGTGAAAGAAGGACATAATCTTACACATCCTTATTCTTCGTGGCTGGCCCGTAGCAAAGACGGCGGAGAAACCTGGCATGCATGGGATCCTGAAGGGTATGTAGGTGATTTTGGAGATCAGCCGGAACTGAAAAAGGTAGAGAAACCCATTAATTTTCGTCATGAAAAGTTTGCCATGCGATTGGTTGGAACTGCTTATCATGGAGCAAATGATCCGCGTGGTCATTTTTTTTATAGCTATGATGGAGGTAAAAGCTGGAATGGTCCATATAGTTTTGGAAATTTAAAAAATCACCCACAGCTTACAAAATACTGGGAAAAAGTTGAAATCACCTCCCGTACCGATTACATCGTAACTGGAAAACATGAATGCCTTTTATTTATGTCGGCCAGGCCAGAAGGAAAATTTGGTACCGATCGATTGTTTTGTATGAAAACATCGGATGGAGGTAAAACATTTCAATTTCAGGGTTGGATAGTCAAACCTTATAGGGAGAGTGAAGTTAATGAAGCGGTAAAAGTGGATATATATTCTGAGGAATCAGAAAATCCCTGGTCAACACAGTGTCGGGCGGTGATGTCTGAATCGTTCCTGTTACCAGGTGGCAAAATTTTATCGGTGATGCGGCGGAAATATGATCCTGAAAATGGGAAAAGTGAGAATTGGGTGGATGCATATGTTTCCAATGATGGGGGTAAAACATGGACTTTTCAATCCAGAGTGGGAGATGCAGGAGATGGAAATGGCAATCCGCCCGCATTGACTTTGATGGAAGACGGGAAATTATGTGCTGTCTTTGGTGAACGAGCATATGGAACCATACAAGTTGCTTATAGTTCCGACCAGGGCCGAACATGGAGTGAACCCAGAATTTTATATGATAATTTCTGGAATGAGGACAATGAGTTGAATGACCTGGGTTATCCAAGAGTCGTTCAAAGATCGGACAGTAAACTGGTAGCTATGTTCTACTATTCTACAAAAGAAGCCCAGGGACAAATTCATGCGACCATATGGAAACCTCGTAATGAAAGATAAGCCAATGGATTATGGTAATCCAAAAGGGGATAAAATTGTTTAATTTGTAATAAGATTTTATGTTATGGCAAAAATTTTTTGTATCGGCGACTGGGCTGTCCTGATGGGGCCTATGTTCGCAGAATCACCCTTTAATTTTGAGTATAAGGGGTTAGATGTTTTTAATTATGCTAAATGGCTGGTAAAAGCCCTTGAATCTGATGGCCGGCATCAGGTTACTTCTATCCCTGCCTGGGATTTTTATAAAATGGAACCAGGGGAATATGAGAAAATACTTGATGAGTATGACATGTTAATTTTTAGTGACATAGAAAGTAAAAATTTTCAATTGAATCCAAGTTTTTTCGACCGGGAAAAGTTTGGAAAGGGGATACTTACATTTCCTGACAGGACAAGGTTAACAGTAGAGGCTGTATATAACGGAATGCCCATCATGTTTCTAGGAGGATGGCTGTCTTTTTCTGGAGAGCTAGGCAAAGGAGGATGGGGTAGAACCAAACTCAATAAGATTTTACCAGTTACTTGTCTTTCTGGAGAGGATTTAGTGGAAAGCACCGAAGGTTTTTATCCGGAGATTCAATCAGGAAAGGAAAAATGGGTAAATGGGATCGACATAAACTCTTTCCCTCCAATTCTGGGTTATAATCAGGTTAAGCCGAGAGATGACTGCGAAACAATTCTCAAAATAAAAGAAACAGGTGATCCGCTTCTTACAATAGGTCAATTTGGTAAAGGAAGAACCATTGCTTATATGTCTGATCCTGCACCTCATTGGGGATG
>JAGXLC010000287.1:3775-5198 GCA_018334875.1 Bacteroidales bacterium
AATTGGAAGTCCTTTCAACGCGGCACTGGAGTTTCGATGTTAATGTTCCGGTTGTTGTATCTGTTATGCGCAGCAAAGAACAAAAGATAGTACCTTTCTGGTTAAAAAGCAATGATTTTAAAAGGACTGATTTGACTATGAAGAATAAACAGACCACTTATGAAGTCTGGCAAAAATCATTTGAAGCCGGTACTGTTGGTTTGGGAATTAACGGATTTAGAAATTACGGGTATCATTATTTTGTTGTCGTTACCCCGCAGAATAAGAATGATCAGTTGAAGTTCAGTAATTTTTACCCTAAGAATCAACATATTGGAGTTTTAGATACTGGGGCTTTTATTTATCACGATTGGACTGAACTTGTGTTAACCGAAGTTCCTGAATCAATGAAAGGCCAAAAGCTCCTCACAACTACCCGGGGAAGAGGAACAGAATCACACCTGGTTGGTGCTTTCCGTGAAACGGATTACCCGTCATCGGCACAACCCGATCAGGTGATGCTCACATGGAGTTCGGATCCATCCACTAGTATAGATATTCAGTGGCGCACAGATACCACTGTTCATAACGGAAGGGTTGTTTATCGCCAGCAGGATTCAAATAGAGAATACTCCGTTGAGGCGAAGAAATCATTAATGGAAGACAGAGAATTGATGAACGATCGGTTTATACACCGCTTTGCGGCAAAACTTCGCAATCTGGAACCTGGAGTAACGTATGAGTATTTAATTTCACCTGAGGATGACTGGACTGAAGCCTGCACTTTTTCTACCTCGGATGACAGTGATTATTTTTCTTTTATTTGGTTTGCCGATGCGCACCGTAAACCGGAATTTGGACAAATTCTCCATCAAGCTGATACAACCCATCCCAAAGCAGATTTTTATTCCATCGCCGGCGATTTGGTTAGTGAAGGACTACACCGCGACCAATGGGATGAGCTTTTTGAGTTTTCCAAAGGCGTTATTTCTCGAAAACCTTTGATGGCAGTTCCTGGAAACCACGACAACCATCTGGGCCTTGGAGCGAAAATGTACCGGCAAATGTTCAGCTATCCGACTAATGGACCCACTGCTGTGGAAAAAGAACAAACCTATTCTTTTACTTATCAAAATACTTTGTTCCTCATGTTGGATGCTACTTCTCCAGTGGAGAGGCAAACAGACTGGATTGAAGATCAATTGGCAACTACGGATGCTACCTGGAAGATAGCTGTGTTTCATTTTCCACCTTATAACTGGGAAGAACCATACATAGGTATTCAACAGGAATGGGTTCCTGTTTTTGATAAATATCATGTGGACATGGTTTTTAGCGGACATTTTGGTTACTATATGCGTTCAAAACCATTGAGATCAGGTCAAGTTGTTGATACCTACAACAGAGGTACAGCTTACATTATATCATCAGCACTTCCGGAGAA
>JAGXLC010000288.1 GCA_018334875.1 Bacteroidales bacterium
AGGGAGGAACTGGTTGCCGTAAAAAACGAGACTGCCATGCTCACAACCTTCAATGAAGCAGACATGTCGATGGTGATGGCGTTGAGAAAAAAATTTCAACAGCAGTTCCGGGAAAAGCACGGCATCAAGCTGGGTTTTATGTCGTTTTTCATCAAAGCCGCCACCAGAGCCTTGGAACGCTATCCCAATGTCAATTCCATGATTGAGGGGGATGAGATTGTATACCCGGAATATACAGATATTGGCATTGCTGTACAGACCCCAAAAGGATTGATGGTACCCGTAATCCGCAATACCGAAAGCCTCAGCATAGCAGAAATTGAGCGGAATGTCAAAGAATTTGCCGAAAAGGGACAAAACAACCGCATTTCCATTGAGGAGATGGAGGGTGGCACGTTCAGCATCACCAACGGCGGTGTATTTGGCTCACTTCTGTCCACACCCATACTCAATCCACCTCAGTCAGCCATACTGGGCATGCATGCCATACAAGAACGCCCTGTAGCCATAGAAGGCAAGGTAGAGATAAGACCTATGATGTACCTGGCTCTCTCCTACGATCACCGCATCATCGATGGCAAGGAATCGGTAAGCTTCCTGATGAAAGTGAAAGAATTGATAGAAAATCCACAGGCCATGCTTCCGGGAGGCAAGGATCCGGAAAGGTTGCTGCTGGGTTTATAATAGTTGGATGCTTGCCCACCGAAACGAAGTGCAGGTGGGCCTGCCCACCGAAACGCAGTGGAGGCGGGCCTGCCCACCGAAACGAAGTGAAGGTGGGCTGTCGCTGAAGCTTTAGCGTAAGCAACCGAAACGAAGTGAAGGTGGGCTGTCGCTGAAGCTTTAGGGTAAGCAACCGAAGCTTTAGCGAAGGCGGGCCTGTTCGCTGAAGCTTTAGCGAAGGCGGGCCTGAATGATTGATTAGACATAGATAATTATGCTATCTTCTAAAAATTTTGTTTTTTTAGCAAAGTTTGGCTGCACTTTAAATTCTAAAATTTGGTAGGTCTTTCTTTGGGCCGATCTTAAAAGTTAAATTGCTTAATTTTGAGAACGATACCTATCATCAGGTTACGAGAAATTTGTTTGCAGCTAAAGTTGCGGTAAGAATAATCCAGGTTAAAAATGTGTGTATTCCCAATTTTTCTATCCACAGAAGTTTCTATCTCATCTGATTATTGTTTATTTATGGACAAATGAACCCCGATAAGGCTCAGCGAACCTAAACCCGCATGCCGGTCATGCTTTTGTTGTGTAAGATTACTGCAAGCGGATTTTATTCCAAAATAACCATTTCAATATATTGCACAAATAGCGGCTTACAGAAAACCTTATTTTTAGTTGCTCAACCTTCGTAGCCATGAAATACCCAATGATAATCAACCTTATTACCTTATTCTCCGGAAGAATATAACATCTGGATGTAAAAAAATAAGGTAATAAGGTTAAGGGATGGGTAGATGCCTTATGGCTACTAATGTTTAATATAAAGAAAAATAAGGTTTTTAATACGAAATGTAATTGCTAATTTTTATTCCTATGCGGTTAGCCGAAAATATACCATTTACAACAAATCCTAAAGTGATCAACCAAACTATATATTCTTTTGCCTGAGACGCAAGTTTCTATTCAGGTTATTGCCAGTATTATTCCGATCAATACGAGAAGCCAGAAGAAAAAGCCCGGTCCGCCTGATTTCTTTTTCTTGCTGAATTGTCGGGTTTCCGCCTCTCTCCGGTACGACTCTCTTTTACTCTTCGGTATAAGCTTGATGGCAATGGAAATAAAAACCGGTACCAGTATCAGATCATCAAGCAATCCGAGCACCGGTATGAAATCAGGGATAAGATCAATGGGGCTTAATGCGTATGCCACCGTAAACATAATGATGGCTTTGGTATACCACGGCAAACCGGGATCAGTAAGCCCAACCCTTAACATATTCAGATCTCTTCTTATCCTGGAAAATATTTTGCCCCTGGCTTGACTCCAGATATTGGAGGTATATGATTTGGCTTTTCTCCAGACCTTCATCTTGATTGAACAAACAAAATTATAACTTGAAAAGACAAAATTATAACTTTGATTTTGGAATATCCAGCTTTTCCACCAGCTCTTCCAGCATAGGCTTTAAATAGGAATGGACCTTATCCAGAGCGGTGTGGTAGTCAAACCAGCCTCCTTTATCCACTTCGGGAAACTCCTTAAATTTTCCGGATTTTGGAGGCCATTCCATCTTAAAGGTATTGCTGGATAAAGCTTCCGGATCGATATGATCTTCCACAGCCCAGGCATAAACAATCTTTCCGCTTTTCTGTTTTACCGGAGTAAGTGGAATAAATTCCCCGTCAACCTCATGATCCGTCTCTTCTTTTAGTTCTCTTTTGGCTGCATCCAGAGGATCTTCTTCATCGGGAAATTCTCCTTTGGGAATGGACCATGCGCCCATATCTTTATTCCTCCAGAAAGGTCCGCCAGGATGAACCAAAAACACTTCAAAACGGGAGCCGTTAAACCGGTAAACCAATATCCCGGCACTTTGTTTGCTTCTTTTATCCATATTTCTCTTATTCAATGAAATAAATAAGATTATGGAGTATATAAAAGCTGATACTCCGAATCCATATCCTTTTTACCCGATACCTCCTGAAGATGTTTATCCAGGGCAAGCTCTACAGGTGTGAACATCCCTTCCTGGTAATGAATCTTTTTTCCATTAAGATGAATCTCAAATTCATAGTCGATTCCCCTGGAAACAAAAAACAAATGGTGATCCCCGGGAAAATTTCTACTACTGATACTTTTTTAGCAGCTCCAGCATTTTCCGGTCAAGCTTATGCCCTTTGTAATTCTCATATTTGACATCGTTTCGTCCGCTGTTGAGCACACCAAACGAACCTTTCAGGTTCCAGAGGGCATTCCCCCAGTTTACTTCTTCCCAAAGAGAAAGCAAATCTTCCATCCACCTTAGAGCCACATCATGCGGAGTATTGTTAAAACAGCCCCATTCTCCAACATGAACCTGCACCCCTTGGTTAACAAGCGGTTTCCACGGATTAATCAGTTCCTCCCTCAGTTTTTCTTTGTCCCATACCACGCCGTTATCCAATTCCAGTGGCCACTCAGGTTCTCCTGAAGCCTTGAAGGCACCTTCGGGTACCCATCCGGCCTGGTGATGGCTAACATCCATCGGGTCATAACCCCGTGTACTCTGCGGAAGACCCATATTTTTAATACCAAAGACCGGAGTTCTTCCTACGTCTAAACCATCGGCCACGATCAGCCGGTCGGGATCATCTTTTCTGATTCCTTCAACCAATGCACGAACCACTTCTACATACCTATCCTCTGTGTCCATGGTGGGTGGTTCGTTGATCAGGTCAAAGCTGAGGCGCTTGCTGGAAATCCCCTTATACCGTTTGGCAAACATCCTCCAGTGATATACGGCTGCATCAAGCGCTTTCTTCATGTTTTCAGGAGTGTCACCGAAAAGATCCACAGGCTCCTTTTCCCTGTTATTGATGCAGTAACCGGGCACCCGGTGCATATTCAGGTTGATATGCACGTTATACTGTTTACCGAATTCCACCACTTCGTCAATATCTTTCAGTACGCTTTCATCGATATCATACCAATCATCGATAGAAGCCCAGTTCCAGTATGACATAGGAATCCTGGCAAAATTGAAACCCCATTCGGCCATAATTTCGAAGTCTTCCTCGTTGAATTTTCTATCGGGCTCTCTCCCACTAAACTTGGCTAAAAGATTAAAGCCTTTATAACCGGAAAAATCCAACGGCTGGGCCTGCCGAATCCTGAATGGTTTCATTGCATTCAAGCCAAACCCGGAAAGCATAAAAGCACCCGCTATACCACTGATTTTAACAAAGTCACGTCGTTTCATACAAACATTGCTATTTCTTTCAGTAAAAATAATAAGAAATTTTGATTCCTGCTCTAAAAAATCATTTCTTTATATCTTTGGAGGCTAAAATCTACCCAAAAACCATTTCAAACAAACTATGGAGAAAATAAGCAATTTAGAACCGAATGAAGTTTGGGGATATTTCGAAGAACTCTGCAAAATACCGCGGCCTTCAAAACAGGAAGATCAAATCCTGCAATATCTTCTGGATTTCGCAGATAAGCAAAATCTTGAAACCCAAAAGGACCGGGCAGGCAACCTGCTTATCAAAAAACCGGCGGCAAAAGGTAATGAAAATCTAAAGCCCGTGGTTCTTCAAAGTCATGTGGACATGGTCGGCGAAAAAAACCAGGGTACAGAGCACGACTTCGGGAAAGATCCCATAAAACCTTATATTGACGGAGACTGGGTCAAAGCTGAAGGCACAACACTCGGGGCCGACAATGGTTTGGGAATAGCTGCACAGCTTGCGCTGCTTGCGTCAGATGACATTTCGCACGGACCGCTGGAATGCCTTTTTACTGTGGATGAAGAAACCGGGCTAACCGGCGCCTTTGCTTTACCATCCGGCTTTTTTGAGGGAAAAATACTGATCAATTTGGATTCGGAAGACTGGGGAGAGCTATTCATCGGCTGTGCCGGCGGAATCGATACAGTGGCTACATTTGAATTTGACAGGGAAAAGGTCCCTGAAGATCATCAGGGCTTCAAAATACAGGTGACCGGATTAAATGGGGGTCACTCCGGTGATGAGATCCATAAAAAACTCGGCAATGCCCTGAAGATTGTAAACCGTTTCCTTTGGAACATCTCCGAAGATTATGATGTACGGATCTCCTCTTTCGACGGTGGAAGGGCCAGAAATGCCATTCCCAGGGAAGCCGAAGCCCATGTATCCATTCATGAAGAGGATGTGGAAAATGTGAAGCATTATTTCAGTGAATATGAAAAGCAGGTAAAAAATGAGCTTAAAGTCACTGAACCTGGCCTGAAACTGTCGTTCGAACAAGCCAGCCTCCCCGGCTATGTCATTGATGAAGACATCCAACACGAACTGATCAATGCACTCTATGCCTGCCCGCATGGGGTTTATGCCTGGAGCCAGGAGATGGAGGATCTGGTGGAAACATCAACCAACCTGGCTGCCATAAAAACACAGGAAAACGGTTCTTATTTCATTACTACCAGCCAGAGAAGTTCAGTTGACAGTGCCAAAGATGATATTTCCAGCATGGTGGAAAG
>JAGXLC010000289.1 GCA_018334875.1 Bacteroidales bacterium
TATATTCAGATACCGCTGCAATATCCCGGTAAGAAATAAATTTTTCCCCGTCATAGTAATGGCCGGGCGGAAAAGGCTTTACCTGCGGGCATAGATTGTGCAGGGCTTTCATTTCACTGGCAAACATGATACTGCCTTCCTCAGTATAGCCATAAAACATGGGGCGAATGCCAACGGGGTCGCGGGCAGCAAAATATTTGTCCTGAGCTGAATCATATATTACGAATACAAATTCTGCATCAAGTTCCTGCGCTGTTTCTCCCGGCCCCCTTTCCAGGAACATGGGAATGATCACCTCACAGTCACTTTTCGACTGAAATTCATACCTATCACTGTATTGTTGGTACAGATCCCTGTAGTTGTAGACTTCACCGTTACAGATAAGATGAATGTGCCGGTAGCTCATGGGCTGATTGCCGTCATCGGTTGTGTCCATGATCTTTAAGCGGTGGAACCCCATCCAGCCCTTATCGGTAAAATCTTCTGTTTCCGTATTGTCAGGACCGCGGTATTTGAGTTTTTGAAACTCGCTCGCAATATCGAGCCGTGTCCTTTTATCCGAACCTGTGTAAACTGCAAAACCACACATTTTTTTTATGAATTAAATGGTTAAAGTAATTTGATGTTGTTTTTTTCGCATTTTTCCCGCATCTCTTCCGGCCAGACGCAGGCCTGAACTTCCCCGATGTGGGCTTTTCTGAGATAAAGCATACAAAGCCTCGACTGGCCGATGCCTCCGCCCATAGTCAGTGGCAGTTCATCATTCAGCAGTTTGCTGTGAAAGTATAGTTCTTTGCGGTCTTCTGTACCGGAGATTTTTAACTGTTCATGCAAGGCTTTCTTGTCAACCCGAATGCCCATGGAAGATATTTCAAATGCCTGTTCCAGTACCGGGTTCCAGACCAGGATGTCACCGTTTAATCCCCTGTTCCCGTTTTCTGTTGGAGTGGACCAGTCATCGTAGTCGGGAGCACGTCCGTCGTGAGGCTGACCATCACCAAGCTTGTGGCCGATTCCAATAATAAATACGGCTCCGTGTTCTTTTGTGATGAGATTTTCTCTTTCTCCGGGGCTTTTGTCGGGATATTTCTGCCGGAGCTCTTCTGCATGGATGAATTTGATATCCTTTGGCAGGAAAGGTTCCAGGCCCGTGATCTGCCAGTTGACATCCTCTTCAATAAAGCGGATGGCTTCGTAGATTTTCTCAACCGTCTCTTTCAGGGTATCCAGGTTTCTCTCCCCGGCACTGATCACTTTTTCCCAGTCCCACTGATCAACATAAACAGAATGAATGTTGCCCAGTTCTTCATCGGGCCTTAATGCGTTCATGTCGGCATAGATGCCTCTTAGTTTTTCACCGTTAAGCTGGGCAAGCTTCAGCCGTTTCCATTTGGCCAGTGACTGAACCACTTCCACTTTGGTATTATCCAGTGAATACACCGGAAAACTTACGGGCTTCTCCACACCGTTCAGATCGTCATTGATACCCGTGCCGCCTACCACCAGCATCGGGGCAGTCACGCGTTTTAATCCCAGCTTGCTTGCCAGGGTGTTCTGAAACTCGTCCTTAATGAACTTGATCGCTGCCTCTGTAGCCTCCCTGCTGAGCAGGTTCTGATAATCTTTAGGAATAATTAGTTTTTTCATAAAAAAAGGTTTTAAATTAAACAAAAAAACCTTCCCCGGCTCCGGGGAAGGTCTGAACAGATACAATAAATAATGGATCAGCTTCCCCGGGGAAAGAGACAATTATTATTGTTATTATTATTGATTGCCTGATACATGACTTCTAGTTTTATGGTAACAAAAAAGCCTTCCTGGTTGCAGGAAGGCTTTTTATCTTATCAATGTTCATTTTGTTTTTTTCACAGCCTTCCCGCCCGTAAATACTGATTATTATTACGGTTATTATTGTTGTGAAGGCTGTTATTGTTAATTGACGTAATCATTTTAGCAAATTTAACAGGGTGCAAGTAAATAAATATTCCTGAACAATCCAAATAAAAATATAAGATTTTGTAATATTATGCCCTAATTTGGAAAAGCCAAAACCAAACAGGATGCTTTCAAGGAATTTAATGTGTTTCCGTTTTGGCTTGGCAAAATTATATATAAAAACAGGAGATAATTTATAATTTTAATCCGCCGGATTGGATATACGTTTTAACCTGGATCATTCATAAACGAATGGAGTGAAGTTTATGAATGCGCGATGGTTTGCGGGTAGGATCCAGGCTCGCCTTCGCGAAGCTTCAGGCGCCTACGCTAAAGCTTCAGCGACAGCGTGCGGAGCAAGGTAACCCCGCATTAGAAAAACCAGGTTTTTGCGAAAAGTAATGAAGCAAAAAACCAGGTTTTTCAATAGCGTCAGAATTATTTGTGAATAATTCGGGTTAAGTAAACATCGCTACGTGATCTATAAAAATTTTTGAACCACTAAACCAATTAACTATGAAGAGAACCATTATTGTATTATTTTTTGTATTGTTTGCCGGTTTAGGTAATCTCATCCTGCAGGCTCAGGAAAATCAGTATGAAAAGGCGAATAATCCGCTTTTTACAACCTGGGCGGAAGAAGTAGGCCCTGAGAATGCCCTGCCTGAACATCCCCGGCCACAGATGAAGCGAGATCACTGGAAAAACCTTAACGGTTTATGGGATTTTCAGATGACTTCCAAAATGGGAGGTCCCGGTGAATATGAGGAAGAAATTCTGGTACCTTATCCGGTAGAATCAGCCCTTTCAGGAATTAAGGAAATAGTAGGAGCCGACAACCGCGTATGGTACAAACGCAGTGTTACCGTTGACAATCCCTATGAAAACGGACGGGTTCTGTTGCATTTTGGTGCCGTTGACTGGGAAAGCGACGTGTTTGTCAACGGCGAGCATGTGGGCAAGCATAAAGGAGGCTATGATCCCTTTACCTATGACATTACCGAGTATGTGGAGTCATCCGGACCACAAGAAATAGAGGTTACTGCCTGGGACCCGACGGATCTGGGCCATCAGCCCGTGGGCAAACAGACCCACGATCCGCGCAGTATATGGTATACAGCCGTTACCGGTATCTGGCAGACCGTCTGGCTGGAGTATGTTCCCCAATCTTATATCAAGAATTTGAAAATCACACCTCAGGTAGATCAAAACCAAGTAAAAATAGAGGCTTATGCCAGTCATGTTTCTGATGATCATCAGATAAAAGTGATCGCCAGGGATGAGGGTCAGACAGTGGCTACCTCCACAGGTTTCCACGACAACCGCCTATTCGTTGAACTTGAAAATCCCAAATTGTGGTCTCCCCAAGATCCTTTCCTCTATGATCTTGAAGTCCAACTGTTGGACGGTGAAGGCAATGCTGTTGATCAGGTGGAAAGTTATTTCGGGATGCGGAAGATCTCACTGGGCAAAGGAGAAGACGGATACACCCGGCTGTTCCTGAACAACAAGCCGCTGTTCCAGCTTGGTCCGCTCGACCAGGGCTGGTGGCCCGACGGATTGTACACTGCTGCTACTGATGAAGCGCTTAAGTATGATGTGCAGGTAACCAAAGACCTTGGTTTTAACATGCTGCGCAAGCACGTGAAGGTGGAGCCGCAGCGGTTCTATTACTGGTGCGACAAGATGGGTGTACTGGTATGGCAGGATATGCCCAGCGGCGACATGCGGCCCGGCAAAATTCCCTACCGCAGCGAAGCCTCTGCTGAGCAGTTCAAAAAGGAATACAAGAACCTCATCAAAGATTTCTATAACCACCCCTCTATCGTGATGTGGGTGCCCTTTAATGAAGGCTGGGGTCAGTTCCAGACCCGCGAGATCGTTGAGATGACCAAAAAGCTGGATCCAACCCGCCTGGTAAACAATGCCAGCGGATGGCATGATAGAAAGGTGGGGGATGTTCATGACATCCATTCCTATCCCGGTCCGGATATGCCCGAGACGGAAGATAACCGGGCTGCCGTGCTGGGCGAGTTCGGCGGTCAGGCGCTCGTTGTAAAAGATCATCTTTGGCTGCAGGATTTCTCAAGGGCACCGAGCCATTATGAAACTTCGCAGTCGAAGGAAAAGCTGCACAACCAGTACGATGATTTGCTTCAAAAAGTGTTCCCACTGAAGGAACAGGGCTTGGCAGCCGCCGTCTATACTCAGACCACCGACGTGGAAACCGAAGTGAACGGCTTCATGACCTACGACCGTGAGGTGATCAAATTCGACCTGGAACACATGCAGGAGATGCACCAAAAGCTGATACACGGAAAATAACTTCCATAAGCCGGTAAGATATCATATTTTTATCCTAATAAACCGGTATATAACTGCCTGGAGCCAGAACGGAGGGTCAGAAAAGGCCCTCCGTTTTCTGTATATTATAAATATTTTTCTAAAATTGGAATATACTTGAACTTTTGTTGTATTTGAAGCATTCTATTTTACATCTTATCACAATAAGGCTATATGCCGAAGGACATTGAACCTGGACTCCTGCCTACGCGGTGGGAGTCATTTTTTTATTATACCTTTTATCAAAGATTTTTAACTTTTCATGGAAATTAAGCATTTTTTTATCAAAAGTAAGGCCATTTCATAATCGCATCTTTTTCTTATCCTATAAGCCTTTCCAGTATTTTTTACCTTTTATGTTTCCTGGCACCCAAAAAATTATTTCTGTTTTATGGTTTTGTTTGGAATTTTATTACTATTTTAGATACCGTTTTACAAATATATTTTTAATTATTTATCTTTTAATTCCTTTTTTATCATGTCTACATCAAATCTTTTATCATTGAACATTCCGGATCAGGATCTCAATGAGATTGATGGGGCAATCGACATCCTGGAGAGAAAGCTTTTACCGCATCTTAAAAATCTAAATGCGGAAGAGCGGCGTAACATTCTCAAACTGGGAGACAAGGCGATTCCCTTTGTAGAGAAGGCACGAGACTGGGTAAAGGAAAATCCCCAGCTTAAACCTCCCTACGCTGATGTGGAAGAACTCGAAAAGGATTTGAAGGCTATGAAGTTGATGGACCGGCTGCTAAGGGCGATTGGGTTTATTTATAACAGACTCGATGACACCTATTTGGTAGCCGGAAGTGAAGCTTATGCCGAAGCTTTGGCATATTACAGTTTCTTTAAAACTGCTGCCAAATCTAAGGTAGGTAAT
>JAGXLC010000290.1 GCA_018334875.1 Bacteroidales bacterium
GGATGTTGATGTTGTTTCCCTTGATCTCATTCAAATAGAACATGCTTTTAACATTCGACCAGGAAAACAAATTGGGATGTACAATTTGGTTGGAATCTCCGCATAAGATAAATTGCGTGGGCTTTTTAAGCGCCTGAAGGATAAGGTATAACTGGATATTGGTGAAGTCCTGTACTTCGTCAACCACGATAAAATCATACCGGGGCTTACACAATGGCAACCATTGATGGGATATGATGTTGATGTCGTAGTATCCGTTTTCTTTCAGAAACTGCAGGTATTTTTTAAACAATTCATAAGCTTGCTTGCGCTCCTCTTCAATAAAAATGGACTGTTTTACCCCCAGATTCAGGTATTCCTCTTCGCTCATGTAAGGTTTGTCAATGTTATATCCGGTGATAACGCCTTTGAACTCTTCATATAATTTTTGCGCATTGCGGATGGATGTTTTCTTCCGGTGGCGGTTGAACCAGGAGTTAAAAACCCGGAAATCGGCTTCTTTTCCCTCAATGATGTGTAAGGTTTCAAGGAACTCCCTATAGGAGAGAAAATCTATATTGAGCTTATCATTGTCATAATTATTTGCATAAAAAAGGTTCGCCGAGTTTTCTGTCAGATAGGAAGAAAGGGTGGTATACAGGACGGAGCCCTTTAGGGTTTTCATCTTTTCCAGGGTAAGGGCGGTTTTGCCGCTCCCGGCAGGACCGATCACTATAAACGGAGTAGGTAAGCTGAACAGGTAATTCTGATCCCGGTCAAATGACATGATTTTATCCAATACATGAAAATAAGACGTTTCCGGGTTTACGTAGGTCAGAGAATTGATGTCATGGTTTTTAATATCATCCGAACCTTCCAGCGTTTCAAAACGGGATTCATCTATATCAGCGCCCTTTAAAAATCTTGATTTGTGATATTCATGATTGAATATGATCTCCAGGAGCAAGATGTAGTATTTGTTGTTGTAATGACCCAGTGTAAAAAGAAGCCGGTTCCTGTAATCAAGTTTGGCCCGGTAATAGCCGTTTCCGTGCACCTTCTTTACCTCGGCAGCGGAAAAATTTTCGTTTTGCAGGTAATCGACCGTTTTGGCAAATTGTTTTTTAACCGGATTGTAGTTGATGTCTTTATGATATAAAACCTCCATAATGCTGCCTGTTTTTTCTTACAATTTTAAAAAGATTACCCCGAATGGCTCTATAAAAATATACTTTTAAATGTACAGGGGAAATTCTTGGGGGCTAAAATTATTAACATAAACTGACATTTTTTAAAACGTAAAATGTTTGGTATTTTTGAAGAGAAAATCATTGTTATGGAAAAATTGACAATATGCCTGTTAAGATATTAGCCACGGCAGACCTGCATTTGGGCCGGACCGCTTCCGGGGTGCCGGAAAATGCGGATGAATGCTCCACAAAATATACCTGGCACCGGATGGTGGAATGGTGTGTTCGGAACAACATTGATGTGATGCTTCTTGCCGGTGATGTGGTAGATGAAGACAACCGCTTTTTTGAAGCAGTAGGACCTTTGCAGTCCGGATTTGACAGGCTGAAAAAAGCGGGCATTGAAGTGTTTATGATTGCAGGCAACCACGATCACGATGTACTGGCTCAGATTACGGGAAATAGTCAATATAAACATGTTCATATGCTTGGGTCAGGCGGGAACTGGGAAATTCAAACCCATTCCAGGGGTGATCAGAAGGTTCAGTTTGTCGGATGGTCCTTCCCCCGAAAATATGTTACTGAGGAACCGGTCCGTGCCTTACACAATCTTGATCCGAATCCCGATCAGGTTACCATTGGATTGTTGCATGGCGAGGTTAACGTCCCGGACAGCAAATATGCACCGCTTGTTCTTGGTCATCTGAAAGAATTACCGGTAGATGCCTGGATTTTGGGTCACATTCATAAACCTGTGGAGTTTCAATCAAAAGATCCTTTTGTGGCTTATACCGGTACACCACATGCCCTGAATCCCGGTGAGCCCGGTGTCCATGGGCCTATTTTGCTGGAGGTAGAAGGGAAACACGATATACGGATCAAACGAATTCCCCTGTCACCGGTTCGTTATGAGTCCCTGAGAATCGATGTAAGCAGGGCGGAGAATGAAGAAAGCTTCAGAAATATGCTTTCCTCCGGGTTGCTTGATCATGCCCGGGGTTATATTCAGGAACTGGAGAACGTGGCCTATCTGGTATATGATATTGAGCTAATGGGTCAAAGCTCACAATCCGGCCAGATAGACGTCTGGAAACATCAGCTAATGGATTATACAACGGAGCTGGAAACGGGTACCAGGGTTTCTGTGCGGAAAGTTCTTAATCATGTGCAACCTCAGGTGCAAAACCTGGAAGAATTGGCCCGGAATGAATCTCCTGCCGGCAAGCTTGCCGAGACGATTCTGGCTATTCAAAACGGTCAATCCACAAACTTTTTGGATGAACTTATAAGGGGATGGTACATGCAGGTGAACCGGATAGATTCCGCAAGTGCTTATCATCCGCTAAGGAAAGAGAACCGTTTGCGTCAAAAAACGGAAAAGGAAGCCAGAGAATATATTTTGAAGGAATGCAATCGTTTACTGGGAGTTTTATTGACACAGCAGCAAAAGTAGATCCATCATAATGCAAAAGGTACCATTTATATTCAGGGAGCTATCCATAGATAAAATGCCCGGTTTTCCCAGGGGAATGGAACCCTATAAAAATTTTTCGCCCCACATCAACATCATTGCCGGACCCAATGCCTCAGGCAAAAGTTCTACTGCCCGGGTGATACGTGAATTGATTTGGAAAAAGAAGGATAATCAAACGCAAGCAGAAGCTTTTGCTGACGTTGGCGGGGAGAACTGGAAAATCAGAATGGATTTTGGAAATATAGAAACCCAGCGGAATGGTCAGAAAGATAGCTTTGCCGGCCTGCCGGCGGCTGAGACGGAAAGCCGCTATAGGCTTGCACTTCATGAATTGGTTAAAACTGATGAGAAAGGGCTGGCCGGTTATATTGTACGGGAATCAATTGGTGGCTATAATCTGAATGCTGCCGAAAAGGAGCTCGGTTATTCTTATCAGGCCAGAAGCTCTGCCATTTCAGAGCAAAAAGCCGTACAGGAGGCTGAAAAGCAATTTAAAGAAGTCCAGCAAAGGCAGTGGGATTTAAAAAAAGAGGAAGACCGTCTTCAAAAGCTTTACCAAGAGAGGGATGATGCCCGTGAAGCTTCCAGACTGAAAGATTTTTATGAGCAGGTAATTGAATATCTGGAAGCAAAGCAGGAGCTTGAGCAACGCAGAAAAATATACGAAGCTTATCCGAAGGTAATGGAAAAGGTCAACGGAAGTGAGCATGACCGGATACAGGATCTTGAAGAAAGGATGGAAACGGCTGAACAGGCCATTCGGGAAGCCCGTAATAAGATAAATCAGTGTGAAAACGAGCTGGCTGAGCTGAACCTGCCCGAAAAAGGTGTGAGCGATACCATTCTGGGTGAATTGGAACAAAGAATAGCCCATCTTGAAGAAAAAAACCGTGAAATAGAGAAAAAAAACGATCAGGTTGATTATTATCAAACAGAAGCGAATCAGGCATTAAAAGCCATAGATGAATCCATTGATCCGGACCAATGGAAAGGAGTTGATCTGAAAAACATCAGTGCACTGGAAAAGTTCCTGCTTGATGCGCATCAAACCATTAGCCTGCATCAGTTCCTTGAAAAAGAAATCGAGGAGCTGAAGAAAACGCTTGATGATGATGATGGGGTTCAATTTGACAGTGAAACCTTACAGCATGGCATAAAAACCCTGGGCTCATGGCTTAAGGCACAGAGAAGGCAGGAAGGCACTTCCAAAAAATGGGTAATTATCCTGTCCGCGTCCGGTGCCATACTGGCTGTAGCAACCTTTTTTGCAGGCTGGCCTGCACTGTTTGGAATTGTGCTTTTAGCTGTTCTTTCCTATTTTGCCCTTCAGGAAAAGCCTTCTGAAGAAATTGGCATGCGGGAAAGTGATTATCATTCAACTGGCTTACCACTTCCTGAATCCTGGAGTATTGATAAAGTCAATGAAACTATAAATTATTTGATCAGTGAACTTCATACCGTCAAATGGAGGGAAATGATCCGCCGGAAGATCGATAACCGAAGCAGTGAACAGGAAGCAACAAATAAACAGCTTGAAGAAATTAAGGAAACTTATGATCAATGGGTGGAAAAATTACAGGCTGCACCCCATCTTCCGGAGAAAGACCCCAGAAACTACAGCGGGCTTTACACTTTTGTGGTAAACCTGAACAGGTGGCAGCAAGCCCATGCTGAACTGAAAGCTTTGAAAAGCCAGTTGGAAAATTTATCACAGAATCATGATCAGATATTAAAACAGATTAATGCACGTTTCCGGGAGCATTTTGTTAAGGAATCAAAAGATACAACCGAAGCAAGAGCCCTTTATAATGAACTTAAAAAGGAGGAAGACCGCCGCAGGGAAAATACAAGGGAAATCAAACGGCAGGAGGAAACTGTTAAAGAGAAAGAACAACAAATATACAATGATAAGCGTAAGCTCCGCGAAATATATGAAAAGCTGCAACTGGATTATGGCGATAAGGAATGGGTGAGACAGCTTGTGGAACAACTGGATAAGTACAGGGAAGCGCATAAAAATTTTCAGTTTTCAAAGCAAAAATTGTCCGAAAAAAATGACAGGATCAGGGAGCATTCTCTGTACCAACAGTATCAACAAGAGCTATTAACTCTTACTCCTGATCAGGCCCGGGAAAAGGCAAACCACTATGAAGAAAAGGCAAAAAAACTGGAACGAATCAATGAAGAGATCACAACCATTGAAACCAATATCAGCAATGCCAAACAGGGCAACGCCCTGGAAGATGCTTTAAGAAAAAAGCAAAACGCCCTTGGAAATCTGGAGACACTGTACGAATCCAATGTGGCTTCCGTTACAGGAAAACTGTTGGTAGACCGGCTAAAGCAGGAAACCAAAGAACAAAACCGACCTGCAGTGTTCATTAGAGCTAAAGAATTGTTTAACCGGATTACAAGCGGACGGTACGAGCTGATGCTGGATGAACAGGATGAAGCAGCCTTTAGAGCTATGGATACTGTATTGAGGGAAGGTCAGGATCTG
>JAGXLC010000291.1 GCA_018334875.1 Bacteroidales bacterium
CTTCTTCTTCCTTCGCCTTAGCCCTCTTTCCAGCCTTCGCTTCAATCGCCTCCATGGCATTCTTCACCAGGTTGATCAGCACCTGCTCGAGCATCTTCTCATCACCCAGCAGGGTGAGGTGAGCAGGCTTCACCGACTGGCTTATGTTCATTTGCCTCTGCCGCAAGTCTTTTTCGAAAAGAAAGGCCACCTGCCCAAAGATCGCTTCAACCCGGATCTCTGTATAACGGGGTTCGGGGATACGGGTCAGATGCTGGTAGGTCTCCACAAAATCGCTCAATCCGGCGCTGCGTTTTCGGATGGTTTGCAGGCCTTCCTTCAGGTCACCAACCACCTCCCTGCTTTGCGCATCCCGGGCCAGCAGCCTTTCGTTTTCTCCTGAGACCCGTTTGAGCAGATTGCCCGACATGATGCGGATGGGACTGATCGAATTCATGATCTCGTGGCGCAGCACTTTGATCAGACGTTGCCAGGCATCTACCTCCTGGCGGTTCATTTCCCGGCTGATGTCCTGGAAGGAAGCAATGCGCACATGTTCTTTTTCCAGCCTGATATCCGACACCCGGATGGCCATGTTTTTCAGCTCGTTGTTAATCAGTATTTTCAGAAAGGATTCCTCGCCGTTTTTAAGGGAATGCAGCAGATCGGGCAGATCTTTGTGGCGTCTTTTCAGATGGGTGAGCTTCTTGGATTGATCCATCTGAAAAAGGTTCTGGAAGGCTTTGTTTTGAAGCTTGATCGATCCTTCGGTATTGAAGGCCAGCACGCCGATGCCAATGTGCCGGAGTGTATTTTGGAAGAAATGATGCTCCAGCTCCTTTTCCTTTCTTACCAGCCGGAAATCGGTTATAATATCATTGAAGCCCTGGTGCAGCTCCTTCATGAAGGGATCTTTATTGGGAAGGGGAAAAGCCAGGGAGGTGTCCTGGTTCTTCACCGCATCAATGAAGCGTTGCAGATCCTTCTTGATCCTTTGATTATACCGGATAAGGGCAAATGTTTCAAATACCAGCAGCATCAAAAGGCCCGAGGAGGTAGCTACCATGTAAGGCTGATAGAGGCTCCAGGCAAAAGCCAGACTGGTGAGGGCAATCAGCAGGCAATAGCCAATGATGCGGATATAAAAGTTATTGAAGCCCATATTTTCGTATTTTGGTATAAAGGGTGGAGCGGTCGATGCCGAGTTTTTTTGCTGTCAGGCTGATGTTGCCCCTGAACTGTTTCAGGGCACTTGCAATGATCTGTTTTTCATTTTCTTCCAGATTGAAGGTAGGCAACGCAGCAGAAGTGGCAGGATTTCTCTCCGGGACCAGCAGGTCGGGATTCAGTTCATCATCTTCACAGAGGATAACGGCTTTTTCAATGGCATGTTCCAGTTCTCTGATGTTGCCTGGCCAGCTGTATTGTTGCATGATTTCTATGCCTTTGTCGGTCAGGAGCAGGCCAGGTTTTCGGTATTTATCCCTGAGCCGGGAGAGGAAAAATTCGGCCAGGCCCGGTATGTCTTTGGGTCGATCCCGCAAGGGGGGCACATCAATCTGAATGGTATTGATCCGGTAGAGCAGATCTTCCCTGAAGCTACCCTCTTCAATCATATCAAAAAGGGGTTGATTGGTGGCGCATATCAAACGGATGTCAACGGCAATACCATGGTTGCTTCCTACCCGCACCACCGACCGGTTTTGAAGGGTTGATAAAAGTTTGGCTTGCAGGGTTATGGGCAGATTCCCAATCTCATCCAGAAACAGCGTACCCCCGGAGGCTGCCTCGAATTTTCCCTGCCGCGGTTCCCTGGCATCGGTAAAAGCACCCTTTACATGTCCGAATAATTCGCTCTCGAAAAGCGACTCTGGCAGGGCCCCCAGGTCCACATTTAAAAAGATTTCACCCTTTCGGAGCGATTTTTTGTGAATTTCGCGGGCAATAACTTCCTTGCCTGTACCATTTTCTCCTGTGATCAATATATCGGCATCTGTAGGACCCACTTTGTCCACGAGCTCATACACCCTTTGCATGACCTGCGAACGGCACCGGTAAAGCGAATGTTCCTGCTCAATCTCCCGGGCCAGGTGATTCTGACGGTTGCGGAGCATTTTGACTTCCATCT
Source organism: Bacteroidales bacterium (assembly GCA_018334875.1). Classification (NCBI taxonomy): domain Bacteria; kingdom Pseudomonadati; phylum Bacteroidota; class Bacteroidia; order Bacteroidales; species Bacteroidales bacterium. The sequence goes on from JAGXLC010000291.1 coordinate 2,108, forward strand.
GCGACTGATGCAACTTGTAAGCAGAAAGAACCGTCGACAGGATCTTATCCTCGTCCCATGATTTCTGGATGAAATCGGTAGCTCCCTCTTTGAGTGATTTGACAGCCAGTTCCACATCTCCATAAGCAGTAATAAAGACCACCGTAACATCCGGGTCCTTTTCGCGGATCTTTTTCATCCAGTAAAACCCCTCGTTGCCGGTGCTTATCCCGGCCCTGAAATTCATGTCCAGCAGGATCAGATCAAAACGTTTTGGCTGCAGAAGAGAAGGAAGGTGCTCCGGATCCTTTTCCGCATCGACGGTTTCGAAATGCTGAGAAAGGAACATTTTCAGGGCAGATAATAATTCCACGTTGTCGTCGACAATAAGTATTTTTCCTTTATTTTTACTCATGGACCCGGTTGTTTCATTGTAAAGTAAATGGCTTTTGTTGTAAAAAGCAACAAGTGTGTTGTAAAATCCAACATTTTATTTCAGCAGAGATGTGAAATACACTGTATATCATAACATTAAAGTTTTGGCACATGCTTTGGTTATTCGTTGAAAAACTATTTGCTATGTTCCGGAATTATATTAAAACGGCCATAAGAAGGCTTTTGAGAAACAAGGCTGTCTCCACCATCAATATTCTGGGTTTGACCATCGGAATGGCTGTGACTTTCGTGATTTTGATCTATGTATTTCACGAGCTGAGTTACGATGATTTTCATACCAACAAGGACCGAATTTACAGGGTGATCACCGAGCAAAGACTCCATGGCTGGAAAAATGCCAGTACCCCCTATCCCCTTGCCGATAAGCTTGAAGAGGAGTATCCCGGGGTGAAGAAATCCGGAAGGCTGGGACTCCTGTTTGGGACATCTGTGAAGAAAGATCAGGATTTCATCCCTGAAGCACATTTTATTTGTGCCGACCCCGATTTTCCTGAAGTCTTTACACTGGAGCTCATCCGTGGCACCAGGAATGAGCTTTTGAATGAGCCCGGCGACGTGGTTTTAACTGAATCCATGGCACGGAAATATTTTGAAACATTGGACATCATGGGCAGGGAACTGATCATAGAAAATGGGGGAGAGGAGATTGTACTGAACATCTCCGGTGTCATCAGTGATTTGCCACAGACCTCCACATTAAAGATTGATTTTTTGGCATCCAGTGAGTTGTATTTAAAGCAGATAGGCAGGATTGCGTTTTCCGGCAGCCCGGAGCAGCTTACTCCGGATCATTTGCGAAGTTCCTGGCACCTGGATCTTTTCATGACTTATTTGCTGGTGGAAGAAGGTTTTCAGCCCCGGGCCTTTGAGGGCCAACTGAATGAGCTGGAAAAGAGTGTGTTTGAAGATGCCGGTAAAAAGTCTTTTCGTTTACAGGCCATGGAGGATTTTTATTTTCATTCGGGTGAGTTGCTGAGTGAATATACGGTGAAGGGTGATGTAAAGAATGTGTATATTTTTTCTGCAGTGGCTTTGTTGATCCTGGTGGTAGCCTGCATCAATTATATTTTGCTGGGTTCGTCGCAGGCACTGGATCGATCGCGGGAGATCGGCATCCGTAAGATCACAGGGGCTAATCGGAAAGTGCTTTTTCGGCAAGTGTTGGTGGAATCCCTTCTGGTCACCCTCATTGCATTTCCGCTGGCATTGATATTGATCGAGCAGTTGCGGCCCTTGCTGATCCGTTTTCTGGAGAAGGATTTCATTCATTATGGTGCGCTAAGTTGGGAGGTCTTGGTGGGTTTTATACTGGTAATGTTTTCCCTGAGCTATTTGCCCGTGCGGTTTATTGTACGGTTTTATACCCGCATCAGCCCGGCCGCTGTGATAAGCAGGCATGGAGCCAATGGCGGTAAGAAGTTGAAGTTGCGCAAAGGGATGATGGCCATTCAGTTCACTGTCTTCCTTATTCTGGTCAGTTGCAGCATGGGTATATACCGGCAGCTTGAATATGTGCGCAGCCACGACCTGGGGTTTGACCCGGAAGGGGTGATCTCCTTTTCTCTGGGCAACCGGCCGGATACGGAAGAAACTTTCAGAACCCTCAAAAATGAGTTGGTCAAAGATTCAGATATAGAAGCTGTTGGAGGCAGCATGTGGGTGCTTCCAACGGCCAACACCATGAGTTATGACTTGCCAATGCCGGAAAATCCCGACCAATCTGTAAGTATAGATGCTTTGTACGTGGATCAGCACTTCACCCGGGTCATGGGTATTGAGTTGACCCAGGGCCGGCCCTTGTCGGATTTTAGCGAGGAGCGGGGGGATATTGTGTTGATCAACGAAACAGCTGTGAATAGACTGCAGATGGACGACCCCATTGGAAGGGAGCTGGGAGGTTTTGAAATTGCCGGTGTCATCCGGGATTTTCATTCCAATTCCTTCCGGAAGAAGATCTCTCCCCTTATGCTGGTTAAAAAGACGGATATGGCCCGCAATATGCTGGTAAAGGTGTCGGGTGCACCCGGGAGCAATATCCTTTCCTACGTGGAGAAAACATACCAATCGGTGACCGGTACCTCCGCTTTTGATTATCAGTTTGTATCTGAGCGTTTTGATACGCTATACAAAAGTGATAGAAAACTGGCCGTTTTGCTTATGGTATTCTCCGGTATTGCCATTTTAATTTCTTCCATGGGCCTTCTGGGCCTGACCATCTTCCAGACCCGCAAACGCACCAAAGAGATTGCCATACGAAAAGTCAACGGAGCCCGCGTGGGCCATATGATGGGCCTGCTGTCCGGCAATTACCTGAAAATGATCCTGCTCTCTGCCGGGATAGCCATCCCTTTTTCTTACTGGATACTGAATCAATGGCTTCGGAGTTTTGCCTATCAGACCAACCTGTCGTGGTGGATATTTTTCGGATCGGTCATGCTGGCTGTAGTGATCACCCTGTTGACGGTGAGTTTTCAAACATATCGTGCAGCATCCGCCAACCCGGCCCAGTCGTTAAGGTGTGAGTGAGCAATGATAAAATTATAAGATGATTGAATATAGGAAGAATGTGTGAATTGAAGAGAAGA
>JAGXLC010000292.1 GCA_018334875.1 Bacteroidales bacterium
AGGGAGATCACAGCAACAAATTTCACTTCGTCCATCTTTTTGACGTTGCTTTCAATTTTGGCAGCACAAGAGGCGCAATCAATATTTTTTAAGGAATATTTTTCCATTGTTTCTCTTTTGTTCAGCAATTCCCCCCTTTTATTTACAATCTAAATGCTTTTTTGTTTTGATTTTCCGTTGTATGGAATCAAGTTCTATTCTTTGAGTAAACAATAAGCAAAAAGTATATGCATTAATGCTTCAATTTTAAATTAATGGGGTATCCAATCGTTACCCGTGATTTTCTTTATAATGCTAATTCGTGTTTGTCCATAAAGTCAAATAGATTTGAAAGAGTCTCGTCTAGAATGTTCGCTGGCAAGGCTTGCGAGTTTTGAATGACAGGAGTTTACTTGATGTAATCGACTGGCATGAAAAACGAGCGTAACGCAGCCAGGGGATATTATAGACAGACTCTAATTATATGACACAGGTTTAGTAACAACAGTTGATGAGATTAGCACCCGCGTTAACGTGGGTGTTTGTTAATGGATAAAAACAACTAAACCTTAAAGGCAGGTGCTATTCTCATAAGAGAAACGGTAGGAAAAATCATATTTTACAGCCAGACGAGGTTCAAACTGGATGTCTGATATATGTAACCCGGGGAAACTGATCGTTAGTTACGTCTTTTATCCGTGGATTGTTGCCGTATATTTTTAAATTCACCCTCCCTTCGCCAGTTGGGAAAATCATCATTATTGGTCAGTTCATTTCCGATATTGTAATACAGCCAGAGGTCCTGGTGTATTCCATCATAATCCCACATGTCATGTATGGTATCAGAGGGCTGATGATATCGTTTGCTCATATCTTCCCTGACCTTTTCGGCATACGCTTTATCTTTTCCGATATAATCGCTGCCCGCTGATGCGTAAATCATCGGTACTCCTTTTTTGACCATATTAAAATGATCAGAACGGAAATAGTATCCTTTCTCCGGTTCGGTGTTGGGTTTTAAGCTGCGGCCCTGCTCAGCGGCATGGCGTTTAAGATAATCATCGAGCCCGGAATAACCGTAGCCTATAACTTCAACATCATTGGTGGGCCCATATACGTTTAGTGCGTCCATATTGATGCCCGCTACTGTTTGTTCTACCGGAAACAAAGGATTTTCTGCATAATATTGTGAGCCAATGAGACCCGACTCTTCAGCCGTTACAGCAATAAATACCACAGAGCGCTCCGGTGGCTCCTGACGACCGGCAAACCGCCTGGCCATAGCAATGAGCCCTGAAACACCGGTTGCATTATCAACAGCACCATTATAGATGAAAACTTCATCGTTCTTCTCCACTTTTCCAAGATGATCCCAGTGTGCCATGTATACGACAGATTCATCAGGATATTCACTGCCTTCAATGTAACCGATTACATTATGCGACTCAGTTTCTTCACAATCGTTATTGAAACTCAAAGATGCGCTAAGATCAAGCTGCTCTGGTGTAAAATCCGGTTGTCTTGCTTTTTGCATGGCGATTTCCAGACTTGTGCCGCTTTCTGAGAAAATTTTTTCTGCTACATCCAGTTGTATCCAGCCTTCGGCTTTAAGAAAATCCGAATCGTTATTACCGGCAATTCTGTATTGTGTGCCCGACCATGAATTCCTCACCACACCCCATCCGTAACCTGCAGGCTCATCCTGGTGAATGATTAAAGCTGCAGCAGCACCTTGCCTGGCAGCCTCTTCAAATTTATAGGTCCACCGCCCATAATAAGTCATAGCCTCTCCCGTGAACATTTCTTCATCTTTGGTTGCAAAACCCGGGTCATTAACAAGTACCACCACCGTCTTACCTTCCACATCAATACCTTCGTAATCATTCCATCCATATTCGGGCGCAACTATGCCATATCCTGCAAAGACAATTTCACTGTCTTCAATGGATATATTCTCTTTACGGCGATTTGTGCCTATAACCATTTCATTAGCATAGCTGAAAGAATGAATGTTTTGATTTTCAGATGAGATTGTCAAATCGGAAAAATCCCTTCCTGTTATTTCCAATAATGGGACGGCTTGCCGGTAGCTGCCATTTACAGCCGGACTTAGGCCAATATCCTCAAATTCCGTTTCAATGTATTCAACTGTTTTCCTGCCACCGGGAGTTGCAGGTGCACGGCCTTCAAATTCATCGGATGATAAAGTCTCAATATGTTGCTCAATATCTTCACCAAAAGGCTCGATGTTTTTTTGGCTCTCTTTGCAACCGGTTATGATCACAAGAAAGAATATTGCAAAAAGAAAATAATGCAGGCCTATTTTTAATTTTTTGTTAATCATAATTTTTGAATATTATAGATTCCTAAATTGTTGTACATAAAGCTGATTTATATCGGCTTGTAGAAAAACATGCTAAATGTTGACATTGCAATATAATAATTTTATAGAAAACCCATATTTTTGAAACCAATAGAGCGGAGAAAAATCTTGCATATAATTTAACATTAGTTCATTATGAAGCACATTCGAATTATTCCGGTACTGATCATCCTGTTCTGCGTGTGGGTTATTGATTCCGGCAATTTAAGGGCTCAGGAGGAAAAGAGCTACCATATGAATCAAAAGAGGAGGGAGCAACTGATGGAAGAGATAGGAGATGGTATGGCAATAATGATGAGTGCCCCTGTAAAGAAAAGGAACGGGAGTGTGAATTATCCTTACCGCCAGAGGAGCAGTTTTTATTATCTTACCGGATTCAAACAGCCGCATTCGGCTTTTATCATTCAGCCTGGTGAGGAACATGAGTTTGTCATGTTCCTTCCATCTAAAGATCAGGCAGACAATGTTTATACTGTTCAGCAATACGGGCTTCAGGATGCCATGGAGACTTTTAACGCGGATACGGCCTACCCTGTGGAAATGTTTGAAGGGTTTTTGAGACAGCAAATGCAGCATCACGATGTGCTGATTATGGATCCCGAAGATGAAACGTTATTGGAGGTTATGGATGGTTTGAGAGCATCCGGGAATCTCGCTGATATAGATGCAATAAAGAATGTTAATAACATCATCCATGAGATGAGGCTTTATAAAGATTCTTATGAAATCAGGCAATTGAAAAAGGCAGTAAATACTACCGAACAGGCACATGTGGAGGCTATGAAGGCAGTTCACCCCGGAATGTTTGAATACGAAGCCGAGGCATTGGTAGAATATGTCTTCAGGAAGAACGGTGCTTCCGGTCCGGGGTTTCCATCTATTATAGCTTCTGGAAGCAATGCCACCATACTTCATTACAATAAGAATAACAGGAAGATACGGGAAGGTGATCTGCTTTTGATGGACATAGGCGCCGAATACAAAATGTACACCGCAGATGTGACCCGAACCATCCCGGCTAACGGAACGTTTTCCCGGGAACAAAAGGATATTTACCGGCTGGTATTAAAAGCTTTACAGGAAGCTTCAAAAGAGCTCGTTCCCGGCAAGGGGCTTTACCTTGCCCATCATAAAGCAACAGACATCATAATCAACGGGCTGCATGAGCTGGGTCTGGTAACTGACCCCACCAGCGAATGGCAGCGGAAGCTATATACGCTTTACCCCATTAACCATTGGCTGGGATTGGATGTTCACGACGTTGGATATTACGGTGAAAATAATATTCACGACAACCGTGGCGAGATGGTAAACAAACAGGTGGAGGGCCGAATCCTACAACCGGGTATGGTACTGACGATTGAACCGGGCATATATCTGCAGGAAGACAGGCTGGAAAAACTCAACTTGCTTCTGGATGATGAAGTACCGCAAAGTGACATCAAAAGTTTCATCCGAAAGGTAAAGCCAGTATATGAGAAGTATAAAGGAATAGGAATTCGCATTGAAGATGATATACTCATCACAGAGGAAGGCAACGAAATACTGTCCGGTAAAGCTCCCAAAACCATTAAAGCCATTGAATATCTGATGAAAGATAATGGGAGAAACAATTAACAGTACCTTACCGTTCACATTCTTGCTTTTTTGGCAAAACTTGCCCGGTAAGGTACTATTTTACAGGACAAGCCTGAAAAAAAGCGCTTCGCTGAAGAAACCCATGTTAAGATAAAGTTTGAACAACATGTTGGTTCAAGTTGCACTTTAAGCGTCTAATTCCTCTCAACTTATTACCTTATTTTCTATCGATCATCCCAATCAGGAAAAATTGCGTTAATAAGGTAATAAGGTTCAGGTTATGGGTGTGATTCAGGGCTACTAAGGTTTAAGATACACGGGATAAGGTTTTTATTAATGCCTTTTAAATATAGGAGAATTCTTACTGTGATGAAGTCATTAAAAGAAACCTCTATTTCTATCGGGCAATTATATTTAGCCGCATTGCTCTTTAAAAACCTTATTTGTACTATATTGAACCTTAGTAGCATAAAGGGTCCCTATCCTATCCCCGCACCAACCTTATTACCTTATTCCTTTTTTAGATGAACCCAATCATTGAACATTGACTAATTTATTTAGGTCATGGGTGTGATTCAGGGATCCTCCCACACCATCCTTATTCCCTTCCTATTGTTTGCTGGTAATGTTTTATAAACAATGCATATTCATCTGCAAAAGTTACAGCCTTGTGATGTTGGGGTTGATTCAAAATGTATTTGCAAACCCTGTCAACATCAGATTTTGATACAGTAAAAGCAGAACAAGACTGCTGCCATGCGAAATGTCCTCTTGTAAGGTTTAAGATATAAAAATATGGTTTTCATCAATTATTTCCAACTCTTTTATATCAATATTCATAAAAGAAGTAATCACATATTGAAAATTTAAATTTTAATTTTTTTACAGAACAAGCATGAAAAAAGCGCTTCGCGGAAGAAGCCAATGTTTAGACTAAGTTTGAACAACATTTTGGTTCAAGGTGCGCTTTAAGCGTCTAATATTTGACTATATTTGCCCCGAATTTATTAAAAGGATAGTTTGAAAGAAAGTAGGGGTCCGGTTTAAAAAGCCAATTTTTATGCACAAGGCGCTCACTTTTTTTAGACTGGACTCAAGTATAAAAATTAAAGGACATTTATGGTTGAAATAAAAAAATTTTACGACAAGTGTTGTTATGTTTATCCTGTAGTA
>JAGXLC010000293.1 GCA_018334875.1 Bacteroidales bacterium
CTTCAAAGATAACAATAAATTAAGTTATAGTCAAAAGGTCAGGCTCTCAAGCTTGCGCATCACGTTTGTTATATCCTGGTTTTATTTATAAAAGAAAGTTTGCCTAAATTTACTCGACATGCTTTTTCTAAATATGGAATTTTTCCCGATCTCCATGCTTCATAATCACTTTTCGAAAGGTAATCAAGTCTCATAAGCACATCTACTAAAGACAATGTATCCTTTTTCATAAGTCAAGGATCGTGCAACACTTTTTATTTTCTTTTCTAAATCTTTGTTATTCAAGCTCATTCAATCTATGTTATATTTTATCTTAGCTACTTGCATAAAGCTTGCGCTAACGGACACGCATATGTTCAGCAGCGGTTTTGGACCTGCGTTTTTATCTCCGTAACAAAACATTTGTTTAGTCTCAAAAACCATAAGCTTTTACATCACCCGCTGTTGAATATATGCGATGTTGGCGGTTTGTTGCTTATTATATTGTCCAGTTTTCTATTTTCAGGTCTGGAATTCGTTCGAACTCCTTTTCATTATTAGTCACTAAAGTAAGGTTAAGGCTCTTGGCATGAGAAGCAATCAATGTGTCTAAGGGTCCAATTGGGGTGCCGTTTTTTTCCAAGTCTGCTCGAATTTTTCCATATTCAATGGTTACAGCATAGTCAAAGTCGAGAATTTCAAGAGGAATTAAAAACTTATCAAGGGCTTCCTGATTTTTCTTGGGATTGGAACTTTTCATTATTCCATAATACAGTTCAGCTAAAGTAATAGAAGAAATTGCAACGTCTCCAGGTGATAAACTTTCAAATTTTTTCAGTACGTTGGCAGGTCTTTTTTTAATGATATAAATACAGATGTTTGTATCCAGCAAATATTCCATTAATCGAGTGATTCTCTTTGTTGATTATCTGGTTGTTCTCTGTTATCCATAAAGTCAGAAGTGAAGGAATCTAAACTGTCAAATAGATTCTGCCAGGGTTTATGATATGGGATAATATACAAAGTGTTTCCCACTTTTTTCAGATATACTTTGTCATCATCGATTTTCATCTGTTTAGGGATCTTGATGGCCTGAAATCCCTTTTTATTCTTTATGTCAATTGTCTTGAATCCCATATCCATTTTCTTTGATTACAAATATAACGAATTTCTGTGATTTTTGTTGGACTCTTCCAGCAACGCTCCGCGGCATGAACCGTGGGGAGCTAGTAGCAACATACCTTTCCACCGTTGCTAGCCAGTGGAAAAACACAAGGCTTTAGACTAACTCATTACACACCAATGGTTTATGACGCATGTTGGGGTGCGTTTTATTTTAAATTTTTATCGATATATTTACCTTCCCTCCAAGTCCTTTTTCTACTACTTCATAAAGAGTTTTTAATGTCATATTGCTTCCATCGTTTTCAATCCTTGAAATATAACTACGCTTTTTTTGCAGTATCTCGCCTAATTGTTCTTGAGTCAAATTTTTATTTTCACGGGCTTGTCTTAATAAATACCCAATTTTAAATCCTTCAAATTCCCTCTCAAGCTGATCTCTTCTGGGAGTACCTTTTTTACCGAATTGTTCATCTTTAATCTCTGTCCAGCTTTTAATATTTGGATTAGTTTTTTTCATTTTTACCCTCCTTTTCTTTATAATATTCATTCATCAGTCTTACAGCCTTTTCTATTTCTTTCCTGGGAGTTTTTTGTTTCTTTTTTTGAAAGCCGTTTAACAGAATAATTAATTGACCTTCATCAAAAAACAAAATACTCGCCAAATATTACTTCCCAGTGAAAATCTTGTTTCATACAATTTTTGGGTTCCTTCAATTTTCCTGATAAATCTTGAGGGAATTACCCGGGTTGACTCAACCAGTTCAATAATCTTAAATATTTTGTTTTGAACTTTTACAGGTTGCTGGTTTAAAAAAGCTTCAAAATACCCTTTATACGAAACAACTTTCCAAAATCTTTCCACTAAATTTTTACTCCAAAGGTAACTTAAAAGTTACATAATTCCAAATCTTTTTTTGATTTTTTGACAGAGGATCTCTTTAATGCACCCCAACGTCCAGCGCTAGAAAGCCTGCCGGCTCATATCCTCATAGTTTTGTTAGATATTAAAGGTAACAAATCGAACCGTAGGTTGCAATGAAAACCAGGCCCCGGCATGATTTTTAGCGCCTGATATCAACTTTTCCGTCATATAAATCCCAAATGGGGAAAATCATATCATAGTCATTCCAATTGAGATTTCCATCAACTATCTTAAATTGAGTGAAAAGACTTTCATCGAGATATTTTCTTATTGAAGGATGTAATGATTTGGATAAAAATGGTTTGAAATCAACTAATTTTTCAGTGCCATCATTGAATTTAATTCTTATGGCATAATCCCCAATATACTTTGCATCTTCAATTCTCAGGGTTTTGGTTTCTGTTTGGTTATAATCAACTGATATCTTCATTTTAATCTTTTGGTTATTTTTTCAAATTCAACCTCTTTATGGTATACAAAATAATTTATCCATTTCTCGACAATTTTATCCGCATACATCTCTAAAAACGATTCAAAGTCTTTAAGATTTTGTCCTTTGAGTGGTTTTGCTCCTTTTACAGTTTTAATCTTGATTTCTTGAATAATTCCATTTATGATATAAAACTCTGCTTTACTTTCAAACTCTCCTTTTTTGGCGTGAACATGAATTGGTTCGTGTTCATTGGAGTAAAAGAATATAAGGATTCCTAAGTATTCAAAGATTTTGGGCATTGAATCATTTTTTTTACAAAGTTATAAATTTTGTTCCATGATTCATATTTTGGTCTCTTAGCCATGAGCCACGGACACGCATATGTTCAGCAGCGGTATGGGTCTACGTATTTCCCGAAATAAAACTTTTCCTTGTGTTCAAATCTATAGGCTTCTGCGTCACCCGCTGTTGAATATATGCGATGTTGTGGCGTCGTGTTTTTTACAATTCGTTTTTCAATTCCCTAATCGTAAGGATTTTTGTTTCTTGTATATTATTGATCTCAAGCAAATCTTCGTCTCCGGTTACAAGGTAGTCAGCATTACTATCAATTGCCAGGTTCAATAAAAAATTATCTTTAAAGTCACGGCAAATATTAACTTCTGTGGTAACCTTTATTAAAATTCCATATTGGTCAAAAGTTTGAATTATATTCTGTATATCATCGTCTGTAAAAAATTTTTGGAATTTCGGTCTGGTAGCAACTGTCAAGAATTCCTGAATCAACTCTTCATAAAATATGAGTTTTACTTTTCCCTTTTCAATGTATTTATCTAAAAAGCTGTAATCGTGTTTTATAAGAAAGCTAATCCACAGATTTGTGTCAAGAATGACCTTCTTACTTTTCATATCGAGCTTTCCTAACCGATTCAATTTCCTTGTTGATTTCCTCTAAAGAAGGAGCACTTTCAGATTGGTTCCTAAGTCTGTCAAGTAATTCGGAAAATTCGGATTTAGCCTGTTCTTTCTTTATTTTAATTAATCCCATGTCAGCAAGATCATTAATCAATCGCTTCGCTTTTGGGTTTATTATTTCAATTCTTATAAATTCCATGACAATCTTGTTTTAAGTTTCTTAAATATACAAAATTAAGAAAAATTCTGTTATGTGTTTCAATTTATAAACTTACTGGGCTCTTTCCGAACATGCGCCACAACGTTTTGCAATATGCGTAGGCCGGGATTTCGAAGCTCCAACTTATCAAACCGCTGCAAATTTTAGTAAATGTACAAAATTTAGAATTACCCACATCCCCCGGCTTACGTATATTGCGTGTTACAGGCTGGCTTTTCTCCTGTCCATGCTAAAAATATTCAATTTTATGCTATTCAAAAAATTCAATAAGCTTTTTGTTTACAATCTCCGGTTTCTCCATATTTAAACCGTGTCCGGCATTGGGAACAATAATAACTTCGGCATGTGGAATGGCTTTTAGGGCGTTTGCTTTAAACGCTTCGGGACTGTCGTAAATGATGGGTTTACCGCCTGCCATGATAAGGACAGGCATTTTAATCATTTTCAATTCTTCGGGTTCGTAAATTTTATGCTGAGGTATGTCAAACATTCCTACAGAACCATATTCTATGACATCAAGCATGTGCTCAAACCAGATGTCTAATTGTGGGTCGGTATATCCCCCGCCCATCCAATCAAAAAATTTCTCATACTTTTTTCTGTTCGGAAAAAACATAAAATACTTAAACCCTTTCCATGCCATTGAGCTTTTCATGGGCATAAAAGTTTCCGAAGGGTCTAAAAGAGCCAAGCCCGAAATGCTGTCGGGTATTTCGCGGGCTAAAGCCAGCGCCAGCCAACTGCCGTAGGACAATCCTGCAACTGAGGTTTTCTCAATATGGTAATGTGCTAATATTTGGGTAAACCAAATTTTATAATCGTCCATGCTTGCAACAGCTTTGCCCGCGGGTTTACTTTTTCCGCCATAGTTTATCATGTCGAGCGTATAGACTTTAAAGTGCTGTGAAAGTGCCTTCACATTGGGATACCACATGGTGGCATCGGCAAATAAACCCGGCAATAAAATTAAGGACTGCTCATTATTTTCACCGGATATAATTACATGCGATTTGCCGTAATCAGTATCCACAAATTCTTCCCGGTATTCCAAATCCCATAACTCCATCGTTATATCGTAGCTTTTGTAAGCTGTTGCTTTACCTTCTTCGGTTTTGTATAACGACTTTGGTGCTGTCAGTTCTTTATTGGACGAGCAACTTATGGTAAGCGCTGATATTAACGCCAAAAACAATGTTTTTATGCCTGTTGATTTCATTTTCAATGCCTTATTCTCATTCTCTGATTTTGTGACATTTAAATAATCGTAACAATTTGTAAAATAAACAGGGTTTTGGGTGTCGCCTATCACCATGTAGGTGTTATTTCGCCTGTACAACACAAAACTATCGGCAAACCAGGTACAATGTAAAATAGTGTAAGGGATCCCGGATTCCTTGATTAATTTATGTCCTTGCTTACGGATAATGTTGGGAATAAAGGTAAACTTTCCTGCATCCTGATTATTATCTAAAGCGCCTAAGCCGGATATGCTGATAATTTGTTTTATGCAAT
>JAGXLC010000294.1 GCA_018334875.1 Bacteroidales bacterium
CCCGATGGCCTTATTTGATAAATACGGTTCACGGAACGGGCAGGTCTCCTGTAGACAGGGGTACTTGTCCTGATCGGTTGGGTTCTGATATGTTGTCTTACCGGATCGCGCCTAATTATGTTATATTTTCTGTCCGGCGTGCTCTGAATGTTTGACGGACGAATATAATGCATCCTGTTTACTGATCTGGTATTTTGCCTCCGAATATTCCCGTCGGTTGCTTTTATGGTACGCAGGGGCATGCGTACCGTCCTGTCGGAAGGTATGCTCAGCCTTGTATTGGTTGAGGATTTATTTTCCGGCAAAGATACCACTCTTCTGATTCTTTGGGTATGGGGAGCGTTGGCATCAAACTTTCTGGTACTGTTTATGATACCGGAAGAAGTCTTTCTTTGCCATGTTCTGGGAGAATAGGTTGAATAATAGGAGGGATAATACGGGTAATATCCGAAGTACGGTGAATGCCAGTAGGAATGGTAGCCAAACCAGGCTGATCTGTACCAGGGATAGCCATATCCGTAATAGGGATAATAAGGATAAAAATCCCAGTAATACCAGTCAGGCCAATAATGATGGCCGTACCATCTGTGGGGTGCATATCCGTATCGGGGAACATAGCCATACCGGTCTTTTTTACGGTCAAGTGTATCCCCGGATTGTTCCGCCTGATCCCTGTACCGGCCGGATTGATCAATCTGTTCCTCTGTATAGGTATCCGGAGGATTTTCATACAGCTCATCCGCCACCCTTCTCTGCTGCAAGGTTGTTGTGCAGGAAGAAAATATCGCGGCAATTATGAATAAGGAAAATAATGTTCTTGTTTTCATCTCCATATTTTTATTGAGGGTTAAACCAAAATGCATTTTATATATAACACCAAAAAAGTATCAAATATTGTTCCAAACTTAAATCACTCATCCATGTATAACGTTCAATTGAATTGATTGTTGAAAAAAATATCCCCTTCGGAACTGAAAGACCGAAGGGGATATATGATATGATGAAAACAAGTACAAAGTGGTGTTACATCAAAATCTGAAGCCCAGCGAAACAATGAATTTGTTGTTTGTAAAATCTATTTCGCTCAGGTTGGGGAGGGTTGAAAAGAGCTGATTTTCCCTTGTATAGGAACTGGTTACATAAGCAGCATCTATAAAGAAGCTGTTTCCCCTGAAGCCCAGCCCTCCGGAATATTGTTGCCGGTCCGACTGGTAGTTGCTGTATTCATCTTGATAGGGCGATTGGTAAAATGCATATCCCAGCCTGACATAGAAGCTGCTCAGTCTGAGTTCGCCACCAAGCCTTAAATTATTGGCAGCTCCAAAAGTATTGCTGATGCTGTCGTTTTCATAGTCGAAAGGTATATCCCCTTCTTTTTCCTCTAATCGGGCTCTTCCATAATTGACCCTTTCATAATCGGCGCTGATCAGTCCCATTTCTTGTATTCTGACGGCTACACCCCCCAGTATTTTGGAAGGGGTGATCAGTTTATAGGAGAAATCACTCTGTTCACTGCTTGCCTGCAGATCATCCCCGTTATCATACCTGGCTCTTACACTGTTGTACCAGGTGTAGGTCAGGTTATTGAAATAGGTCGGAGAGTGGAAGGCAGCTCCAACCCTTATGAAGTCTGTTGGCCTGTAGATGGCTCCCAGCTTAAAATTATAGCCCGTACCGGAATGCTCTTCGTACTGAATGAAATTCATGCCTCTGAAATCAGGCACCTGATCATTTCTTTCCGCTTCACTGTAGGTACTTTTGTAAGAATAGTTTGACCGCTGGATTCCCACACTCATACCCAGGTACAAACTGTTTTCATAATTCGCACCTACAGAAAGGAAATATTCTCCCAAACTCC
Source organism: Bacteroidales bacterium (assembly GCA_018334875.1). Taxonomy (NCBI): domain Bacteria; kingdom Pseudomonadati; phylum Bacteroidota; class Bacteroidia; order Bacteroidales; species Bacteroidales bacterium. The sequence continues at coordinate 1,859 of JAGXLC010000294.1, forward strand.
CGTCATTGCTCAGATTTTTCTGCTGGTCCACTCCAATTTCCTGTACTGATGCAGCGGTGTCGCTGTAATTCATTTCATCGCTAACATAGCTCCAATACTCTGCATAGGTACTGTCATAGCTGAGTAAGTAGGTTTGCCAGGCGAGATCTTCATAAGCACCTCTTATATTGCCTCTGTTCGCATTATCTACGAACTCATGCATTTTAGAGTTGACCCTGTTGAAATTTTCGGTCCTTATTCCCTGGTCATGATTGTTTAATGTATTGTAACCCAATCCAAAATTGATGTTTTTCCATCCCGGGCTGTTCAGCGTATAAGCCCCGGTGAGGCCAACATTGTTAAAATTCAGATTATAACCGAATTCCTCATTTTTAAACACTTCGCCCTGGTAAGAGCGGGTGCGCGTATTGGTTTGCTGGTATTGAAACGAGGGCGTAAATTCCATCTGGAACCCGGTGTATACCCCTACACCTGCCGGATTCAGGCTGATGGAAGAAAGATCGGCTCCCAGCGCCGTAAAGGCGCCTCCCATACTCATAAACCGTGCCGAACCTTCGTATATGTTTTGGGAGTTTCTGATGGCTGATTCCACTTCAACTTCCTGTGCAGTACTTATGGTGAACTGAGCAAATAAAAACACTACAATTGGAATTATTTTTTTCATAGCTGTAAAAATTTTTATCTGAGGTTGATATTAAAAAAGTGCCCCATATAACTTATGGGGCACTGTGTAAGTTTTATTCCAGGGTTATTTACGTTTTCTTCCTGAACTCGAGGAAGAACCGGATGATCTTGTAGATCCCGAGGAATTCGAGCTGCTGCCTGAGCTTCCGGAACTGATCGAGCTTCTTGTTGAACGTCTTGAACTTCCGCTATTATTGTATGTGGAAGATCTTTTTCTGCCCGAAGTGTTTGTGTTTCTTCTTACCCTTTCATTCTTTGTCTGTTCATAACTGGCTTCATTCTTGGGTCTGTTGTATCTCGATCTTGTGGTCGAAACATTTTCACTTCTTGTTTTTACGTATCTTGAACTGGTTCCTTCATCATTACTTCTTACTCTTATAGAATGGCTTGATCTCCCGGATCCGGCTTTACCGGCATCCTGAACCCTGATATAGGATCTGGACTTATTATTGGTTTCTTCGGAACCGGAATCTCCGCTTTTTCTTATTCTTTGTGAATGGTTTGAAAACTTAGCCACTCTGCCTTCATCATTGAGCTCGTATTCCTGGAGCATTCTTTGCTGCTGAAGCGTGTTATAATAGTTATAGTTTGAATAGAACGGGGACATTCCGTAGTATGACCCATAACCGAAAGAACTGTAACCGAACGGGCTATATCCAAACGGGCTGTATCCGAAGGATCTGTAACCGAACGGACTGTATCCGTATCCAAAGGAACTGTAACCAAACGCACCACGTCCGAAGGCATTATAGCCATATGCACCGTAACCCATAGAGTTAAAGCCGTAAATTCCTGTCATGGATAAGGTGCTGCGGTATGGATTCATAAAGCTCCGGCCAGAGTAAGGATAATTATAGAAACTTCCGTATTTCCAACCTGTTCCGAAATGACCGGTAAGCCAGTTGGGTTCAACCCATACATCATCACCCATTACAATAACATTGTAGAAGGACGGATCATAGGCGGAAGCATACCAAAAATCATTGGAATAATATGTTCCGTACCAGTCAGACATGCCGTATGACAGGCTTCTTGAAGCATCTAACCTTCTTTGATAAGCCTCGTCATGGTTGTCTACCAATATATCCTGATAGGGGTTGCCGGAGGATTTAACTTTGTCTTCATAGATTACGGTATCTACTTCTTCTTCCTCCTGGCTTTCTTTCAGAACGTTTTCGGCTTCATCGTAAAATTGGGCATAGGTTTGCTCTGTATCTTCCCGGTTATCGGGATTTTGATAAAGTTCGTCAGCTACCCTTCTCTGCTGCAACGTCATGGAGCATGAGGAGAAGATTACGGCAGCTACTATCAGCATTAATATGTTTCTTGTTTTCATCATTACATTCTCCTTTTTATTTTATTAAACGAGTATGATATATCAGATATTATTGTGTTAAAATTCGCTGGGTTGCTTTTTTTATTATTAAAATTTAATTTCTTTAATTTGCATCCAAGTTAAACATTATTTTTGTAAATAAAAATAAAGCAAATATCATTCCAAAATGGCAAAAGAAATTACAAGCAGGCAGGAAAATTATTCACAATGGTATAACGATATTGTAACGAAGGCAGATTTGGCGGAGAACAGTCCCGTCAGAGGTTGTATGGTGATTAAACCCTATGGCTTTGCCATCTGGGAAAAGATTCAGTCGGTACTGGACAAGATGTTCAAGGATACCGGCCATTCCAACGCTTACTTTCCCCTGTTTATACCCAAATCGTTTTTTTCAAAGGAAGCTTCTCATGTTGAGGGTTTTGCCAAAGAATGTGCGGTAGTTACCCATTACCGGCTTAAAAACGATGAAGATGGCAAGGGTATTGTCGTAGATGATAAGGCCAAACTCGAGGAGGAACTCATTGTACGACCCACTTCCGAAACCATCATTTGGAATACATATAAAGGCTGGATTCAGTCTTACCGGGATCTTCCCATATTGGTCAATCAATGGGCCAATATTGTAAGATGGGAGATGAGAACGCGTTTGTTTCTCAGGACCGCTGAATTTCTCTGGCAGGAAGGCCATACGGCTCATGCAACCAAAGAAGAAGCCCTGGAAGAAACCCAGAGAATGATTGACGTATATGCAGATTTTGCTGAGAACTGGATGGGCATACCTGTATTGAAAGGCACCAAAACCGATACAGACCGGTTTGCCGGGGCCGAAGAAACCTATACCATCGAGGCCCTGATGCAGGACGGAAAAGCCCTTCAATCCGGTACTTCCCATTTTCTGGGCCAGAACTTCGCAAAAGCATTTGATGTTACCTTTACCGATCAGTCCGGGAAACTGGATTACGTCTGGGCCACTTCATGGGGAGTATCCACCCGGTTGATGGGGGCTCTGATCATGGCCCATTCTGATGATAACGGGCTGGTGCTGCCTCCCAAACTTGCACCCAACCAGGTGGTTATCGTTCCTATCTATAAAAAGGATGCCCAGTTAAGCCAGATCAGTGAAAAAGCCGGTCAAATCAAACAGCAGCTTCAGG
>JAGXLC010000295.1 GCA_018334875.1 Bacteroidales bacterium
GGGGAGGGACCATCAGGACACGCCAGGCCCCGCTATTGTTATAATGATAGTCACACAAATATGTGCTTGACGACCCGCCGGTAATATCGTCCGGGTACAGCGGGCAGTGCTTGCCTGCGCCCAAAATGTCTACGATATATCCGTCATCATCGCCAAATGCCGGAGTATGGCCGGTATCCACGTAATTGGTGGCTGTATCATCGGCAAAATCATCCGGCGTGGTGCATGTGTACACATGGCAGTCTCCGCTTGTATTGTCGATGTTGATACCGTCAAGGAATCCCCAGATATGCCCGAAAATATTTTCTATGCCGCGGTAGGAATTGGCCACGATCTGGGTATCGCTCACAAGCTGCGCCTCGATTGTATCGGCTGACAAGCTGTCCGGGTCTCCCTCTGAAACTTTAACATATGGCCGGTCCTCGCCAATGCTGTCCTGGTCTCCCCAGGCCCACTCATCATTGTTAAGTGATCCCAGAGTGCCGTTTGTCATTTCCACGCCGCTGCGCAGCATTTTGACCGGCTCGGTGGGCACCAGGTCTCCGTCATAATAATATTCACCCGGCGTGGTTGTAGACTCCACCCAGTCACTGCCGCCGCCTGCCACGCTCGGCTTGAGATCGCTGTCATCGCCAGAGAAATCCACCTGCACAGATCCGCTCACATTGCCCAGGCTCATAGTACGCCCGGTCTTGCGCACTTTTGCATAATCCCACGATCCAGCGTCGGTATAACCGGGCAGCTCCGATTGAGAATCCCAGTCGCCGTACTCGGTGACAAACAGCGCCACTATCATCTGATGCGCATTCCACATCTGCTGGTGGGTCTCTCCGCCGCGATTGGCAAACAACTGCCGGTACTGCCCGCGCTCCTCATAAACCCAGGGCTTGTATCCAGGCAGGCTCCGGCATATATCATTTGTTTTGTCCGCGGCTTCGGGTGTACTATCCTGGCCATCTATCAGCGACCCCGCATCGTCGTCATAGAGCACGCCTTCAAAGGCATCAAAATAATAATATCTTCGCCCGCGAAAGCAGAGAGGCATCCAGGCTTCTACGCCTAAAAATTTAAAGCGGCCGTCTCCGATAAGGATATATTGTGTATCACCGTCACGGACCCAAAGTTGGTAATGGCGTGGGATTTCGGCTTGCACGTCACCATCGGAGCCGTCCAACGTGGCAGCCGATCCGTCAGATAGCTTTGTAGAGTCATCAGCATCAAGATATTTTTTGCTGCTGGCGTCAGCCTTGCGTAATACTCGTTTTATCTGTTCTTGTATTGGGTGGTCCGTATAATCCTGCTCAACAAACGCGCCATTATTAATAACGCCTTTCGTGACGGTTGAACTTGAGTTTGTGGTATCCCATTTGATGCCGTAGACAATAGAAGCACCATAATAACTACCTTCATAGCCGCTTGTAATGTAGCGTGTGATAGGTCGTGTGATGGGTCGGGTGATTGATTGTGTGAGCATGGTTAGTCTTTCTCCCCTGTTGCTTTTTTGTTTTTCATTAATTCAGGATGCTTCTTTAAAAATTCTCGAAGAATTAAAGCCTTTTCTCTATTTGTTTGAGCAGATAACAAAGCGTTTTGCCAAACAGAACCATATTTTCTGGCTAATAAAACTGAAAAATTTCTGTCCACTGATTGCGGGTGCTTTATCATAGCTACCATTTCATTTCGAGTAAGCGATTCTCCGTTTAGCAATTTAATAATTGCATTTCGTGCATCTTTTAATTCTCTTGCATGTTCTGTTTTTTCTTCATCCAATGTTTTTTCAATATCTTGTCGAATACCATAATCGGTCACTTTTAAAAACCGGCCTATTGTATTAGATGAAATTGGATAATCTACTATTTCTTCAAGTTCACTTTTTACTCTTTCTAGATCATCATGTCGAAAACGATGTATAACAGATAATCCTGATTTATTTGCAATATACTTGGCAAATGCTTCATGGGTTTCCCAATCGTGAGCCTCAAAAAGTTGCCTCGGGATTGCATGTCTGCCATGAAAAAAATCATAAGGATTTTTACCGGAAGCATATTGAACAGTATCAGTAGCCACACCAATAACGGGATGTAAGGTGGGCGCTTGGCCTACCATATAATCAAATAAATTTTGTATATCATTGCCCTTGTTATCTTCCAAGGCTTTCCAAAAAATTCCTCCAACCATCCTTCCGGTTTCATCTGTGGGAAAACGGAAATACACACTCTTTCCGTTAGGGGTAATACCTATCGGGACGACTAAATAATTTGATTTATCATATTCTGAAGCCCCGTCCATAATTCGTCTTACACCTTCACCAAGTAGGCCAAGGCTGGCGGCATACATTAAGGCTTTAGGAATTAGGGTATATTTAGCATGTTTCCACCACCAGCCTGCGGCTGCCTGTTTTTTAGATTTTTTCAGATTTAGCTTTTCGGCAAGCTGGCCTCTGCCGGCTTCAATATCGCTCCGCCAGCCTTCTTTTATTGCACTGGAAAAGAAAAACAAATTATTATAAAGATTATAAGCTCCGCCTTTCCGTAAAAAATCCGGGGACCCACCATGGTTTCTAACAATATGGCCTACAACTTCATCAGATAAATCCGGGAATTTCTTTTTTAAATATTGATAAGTAGCTACTTTGGGTGCACGTTCTAATGCTTTGCCAATATTTGTCCAATATGTATAAGCAGTCGTAATTGGTTTTATTACTTGTTGATACCATTTTTCTGGTGAGGCGTGCCATTGTTTTAGTTGTTTTTCCAATACCGCATCTTCTGATGCTTCCCAACCTCTAAAATTTTCCAACGATATAAGCATGTTACCTTTTTGCATTTGTCGAATTACTCTGTCAGGTACACCAAAAGCGGACTTAAAAGACGGTTTCAGTGCTTTCGTATATTGAGGTATAAACTTGAATAAGGTCAAAGTTGGGATATTTTTTGCCGGACGCATAGTATCTCGCATGGTATTAAATAACCAAAAACCTGGATTCGCTTCAACAAACAAATGTCGAAAAGGCTTGCCGGAAACGCGCAATATTTCGGTGATTAAGTTTGATTCCACGGGGTTCATTTCTACGGAATCAGCAATTTCCTTAGGTACATCATAAGTTTCAAGCTTTCCCTTGTGCAAATATTTGATCTGTTCCAGACCAGAAGTTGTTGGCTCTACAGGAACAGCATATCCCTTATTGGCATCATATTTTTTTTCAGGAGTTTTAATGTCCTGAGGATAATATTCTTGTAAAAAATCAGTAACAGTACGTGCTGCTATATGCCGATTAACACTTTTAATTAAAGCCAAATCCTTAACCATTGTAGCGGTAATTGGATTAGCAGTAAGTTGATGAGTCCCATATTGTCTATATATGGCTGTGCCTACGCCCTTACCATATTTTTGCTCCATATATTTTCCAACGGCAAAAGTGGCATAATATTCAGCATCTTCTATTTTGTCCATGAGTTCATCGGAAAATACTTCCGAATCCCGCATTTTTTCAACAACACGCTTATGGTTCTTATAAAATTGTTGTCGTGCTTGTTCCAGAGCTTCCCATTTTTCCGGTCCCAATGCTTCTTTCCATTCATCAAGTACGGCTTGAGAGGATTTTTTATCAAAGCCTGCCGGATTTGCGATTTCCACAAACTGTTCGTCTTCCTTGCTGTATCTGACCCGTTCATGGATAATTCTGAGATGGGTAGCGTATTCTCCCAAATCAGACAGGGTTAATCCAGCTTGGTCGAGCGTTTTTTTTGCTTCCATAGCATCACTCATATACAACTCGAACTCAGAGCCAGAATGGCGAAGTTGGTCTATTTTATAACGGGGATTTTTTTCTGGAGGAATATTTCTTTCGTTTACTCTTTTTGCCCGTTTGATAACCGCAGATGATACATCCAAAAACTCTTCGGCTATTCTTGCCCGCAAGGGCATTTTTTCAGCTTGCTGCGAAAAATATCTGTCATATTTTCTAAATCCATCACGCAAATCTTGACGGGATCTAAAATGAACCCCCTGAGAAGTAACTCCGCTAAGTTCGTCTTGAATTTGATTATATATTTCTATTACTTCCGGCTTGCGTTCGGCATAGTTCCAAAAAGAATCCCAAAATTTTGGAGCTTCAAATTTCAATAACTGAGGATCATTTAAAAGAACACTTACAGCTTCAGCATATAACTCTTTTGAAGAATGGCGATATTTGGTATAATTGCTATCTACTGTTGGATCAAAGGGATTCCATTTTTGCGTTAATCCTTTAAGTTCTTCCATAATTTCTTGTTTGGTATAAAGATCCCGTGCATGGATTTCATCAATTATTCGCTGCTGATATTTTTCTTTGGTTAATTTTTTAAGCTCATCATCTTTTGCACCTTCAGCTTTTGCTTCTTTTTGCGCTTGATTGCGAATTTTGCGTCTATCAACTTCAGAAAGCACCTGAGATGGTTCTGCGGGCATTGAATCAATCGTTGATTTCATATAACGCTTGAGAGAAGCAATACGTCCGAGAATATTACCTCTTCTTGTTTCTTTATCGGGCAGCCAATCAATAACATGACCTATTTCGTGGGCAAGTACCTTTTTGGCCAGGGTGGGACTTTTGTAAATGTCATACCTGAGATCAATATTTGCCGTGGGTCCCCGGAACTTGGCAGCACCTAGCGCTCCTTTTTTAGAAAGTCCTCGTTTAATCTTCGGATATTTGCCTTCAAGAATTTCTTTAGATAACCGTACCAATTCTGGCATATCAATGTTTAAAATATGATCCTGGACAGAAGATTGACTCTCCACTCCCCCTGGGGGAATCTCTTGGTATTGCGGAATAAAGGCGTCCGAGCCTCCTTTTTCGGCAAAAACCGGACGTTCTCTAACTGGCGTTGATGGGAGAGATTCCTTTCCATGTATTTCTTCAATCCGTTTGACCTGTAATGGACTTGGCGACATTCCACCTTCTTGTGGGCCAACACCACCTACCAGTTTTTTATTGTCCCGAAAAATCAAAACACCGGTATCATTCATATAAGGTTTGGCTTTGGGGTG
>JAGXLC010000296.1 GCA_018334875.1 Bacteroidales bacterium
GTTAAAAATTCAAAAAAATCATATTTTTGATCATGATAAAATGTATATTTTAATCCGAAACCTTAAATTTATGTTTATGAGAAAGCTAATTTTTCTTTTGACTTTTGTGCTGTTTGCCGGATTGACGGCATCGGCACAAATGCAGATTTCGGGAACGGTGACCAATGCAGAGACGGGTGAACCGGTCCCAGGGGTGTCAGTTGTTGTAGAAGGTCAGACAACCATTGGTACCTCTACCGATATGGGTGGCAATTATTCATTACAAGTGCCATCCGATGCAGAAACACTGGTGTTTAGCTTTGTAGGAATGCAAAGAGTAGAAGCGGATATTGATGGCCGCTCGACCATTAATATCGAAATGCAACCAACCGTTGAAGAAATGGAGGAAGTAATAGTTCTGGGTTATACCTCAAGGGGTAAGAACCAGATTACCGGGTCTTCTGTTCAAGTTCAGGGCGACGAACTGGAAGAAGTTCCGGTGGAATCGGTTGACCAATCCTTACAGGGTAAGATTGCCGGTGTAAACGTGCGAACCAATTCCGGAACACCTGGTGCAGTTCAGGATATCAGGATTCGTGGAAGAAGTTCATTGACTGCCGGTAATGAGCCCTTGTTTGTGATTGACGGAGTGCCTGTTACTTCCGGTGATGTTTCGAACACCAGTGCTTATACCTCATTTAATAAGCTGGCATCGCTGAGCAGTGAAGATATTGCATCGGTAACTGTACTAAAGGATGCTTCTGCTACTTCAGCTTATGGAGCACGAGGTTCAAATGGTGTTATTGTCATTGAGACCAAAGAAGGTGAATCAGGTGACGTCCAGTTTGATCTGAAAACTACTTACGGTTTCAGAGATAAAGCAGTACCTGGCTATGATCCTTTATCAGGAGAGGAGAGATTTACTCTTTATAAGGAGGCCATACATAATTCTTTTGACATCCCCGAAGATGAAGCATTTCAAACTGCTAAGGACTGGGGCCTTTCACAAGCCGGTGCTTATCAAACATGGATTGACAATGGCAGGCCGAATATTGACTGGGAAGAGACCCTGATGAACAAGAATGCCCCTATGTTGAAAACGAATTTATCTGCAAGAGGGGGTACCGATGTGTCTTCATTTTATGCATCTCTGGGGTATAATCAGTACGAGGCGACAGTTATTGGAGCAGATTTTGAGAGATTCTCAGGGTTGTTGAATTATACACGGGATTTGAGAGATAACATTATATTTAATTCAAAACTTCATATTTCGAATTCCCGTCAGAATCCGGTGATTGAGCAAAGCGCTTATTTCGCCAACCCTCATGCTTCGAAGTATTTTATGCCCAATATTTTTAAACCTTATAACGAGGAGGGTGATCCTAATATTACCATGCCTGCGGTAATGTTTAATCCAATTTATCTGGCCAAGCATGACGTGAATTACCATGATATGACCAATGCCAGGGGTTTTTTGTCATTAGACTGGGATATTATTGAGAATTTGACATTTGAAACAAAACTTAGCGGGGATTATAACATTTTGAATGCTTTTGGCTACGGCAATAGAAATTATGGTGACGTTAGGGATCAAAACGGCAATGTTAGTGATGAATTGGAACGTTCATTAAATTATGTGGTTCAAAATTCATTGAATTATGAATTTACCCTTCAGCAGTCTCATAATTTTGATGTTACTGTATTACAGGAATTTCAGAAAAATAAGTCACGATATCTAGGCGGATATGGAGAAAATTTCCCCGCTGATGGTTTGATATATCTCGATAATGCGCCTGCAAGTCAGGAAGCATATGGTAATTTTTACGACTGGATAAACCTCTCTTATCTTGGTATGGTTAACTATAATTATCAGGGTCGATATATTGTAGATCTTACTTATAGAAAAGAAGGTTCCTCCAGGTTTGCCGAAGGTAATAGATTTGGTGATTTTTGGGCAGTTGGCGGTGCATGGAATCTTTCGCAGGAAAACTTTATGTCTGGTATGGATTTTATAAGTAACCTCAGATTTAGAGGTTCTTATGGGACAAGTGGAAGCTCTGAAATTGGTCTTAACAATTATCAGGCTTTATTGTCCTACGATGAAAAATATGATGAGCAGGGTGCACCTTATCCTTCACAGGTAGGTAACAAATCATTGAGTTGGGAGAAGAACGAAAACTACGATGTTGGAATTGATTTTGGTTTCTTTGATGGAGCAATCAGCGGTTCTTTCGCTTATTTTAAAAAGCAAACCTATGATTTGCTGCAAGATGTACCTTTATCCTTCACTACTGGTTTCAACGAATACACAAGAAATGTAGGGATTATGGTCAATAAAGGAATGGAAGTAGAATTAAATTTGGATATTGTAAGATCTCAGGATTTCAACATCAATGTGGGTGGTCACTTCTCAACTGTGGATAATGAAGTTACTCAACTGGCAAAAGATCCCGAAGGTGAAGATATTGTCATCCAAAATTATGCCAAGAAAAATGAAGTGGGTCGTCCCGCATGGGCTTGGTATATAAGAAAATGGGCCGGTGTTGACCCGGAAACTGGTGAAGCTCAGTGGTACAAGAATGGCAAAGATGGAGAATTGACCACAGAGTATTATCAGGCTGAAAAGGCATACCAGGGTGGAAGCGCCCTTCCTACATACAGCGGAGGCTTTTCAACGCATATTGATTTTAAGGGCATATTCCTTAATGCCAATGTCATGTTTTCCGGTGGAAATAAAATACTGGAAAGATGGCAGGAGTACTACTTCAATTCAGGATTTTATCCCGTTGCCCTGTTCCAGGGTGTGGATGGTCTGATGAGAAGATGGCAGGAGCCTGGCGACGAAACAGATGTTCCAAAACAGTTATATGCGAATGATCTCTCTGCAGAAGCTTCTTCTAGATTTTTGCATGAGGGAGATTTTGTAAGACTCAAAGGGCTTACGTTGGGTTATAATCTACCTGAAAATATTGCTTCTAATGTTGGTATGAATGGAATAAGAATTTATGCAAGGGCCACCAATTATTTTACCTGGGTTAAGGACGATAATCTGAAATATGACCCTGAAGTAAGAGCAAACGGATATACCCGTCTGACTACGCCACCTACAAAATCAATTGTACTTGGTTTAAACCTGAATTTTTAACTAAATGAAACGAATCAATATGAAACGAATAATATATTCAATATTAGCTATCGGGCTATTCATCGGGTTCTTTAACTCCTGTACTGAGGAATCACTGGATCCGACCCTGGCCCAGGAAAAAGCTATCGAACAAAGCGTTAACAGCGCAGAAGCTCTCCAGGGAGTTTTGTTGGGAGCTTATGACAGGTTAACTCAAACTGCCTACTATGGCAGAGATTATATAGTTTTTGCAGAAGTAATGTCCGATAATTGTTTCGCCAATGGAGCTTCGGGAAGATTTCTGGAGCCATCAGCCATGGATCTCGGACCTGGTACAGGTTACGTGGAGACTTCCTGGAGAGATATCTATGAAGTAGTGGCATCAACAAATGCTATCCTGACAAAAGATAAAGCCAATCTGGAAGGCGATGCAGCAGCAATAGATCATATTTTCGGACAGGCATATGCCATTCGTGCATTGGCTCATTTTGACATGTTGAAGCTTTATGGCCAGCAACATGTTGATGGCAGTGACCTGGGTGTGCCCTATATTACTACTTTTGCAAGTGATTTGGGAGCATTCGGACCTACTGACTTTTTCCCGGAACGACAAACCGTATCCGAGGTCAAGGATAATATCTATGCCGACCTAAATAGTGCGATTGAATTCATGTCAGCCGACATGAATGATGATTCCAAACAGTACATGACTACTTATGGAGCACAAGCACTGAAATCAAGAATTGCACTGTATTTTGGAGACTGGGGAGAAGTTGTAACATCTGCTGAAGCAGTAATTGGCTCGGGCAACTATAGCATTATTGCTGCAGAGAATTATGTGGATTATTGGGCCTCTGATGGTGGACCAAATTCTATCTTCGAATTGGCTTATACAAGTACAGATAACAATAATATCAATGGGTTGGCCTATATTTACCGAGGAGATTCCTACGGGGATGTCGAGGTCTTACCCAATCTGGCTACTATATTTGACTCCAGTGATGTTCGGATGACCGGACAATTGACACAGTCAAATGGTGTGACAGTTAATATGCTTGGTCCGGGAGCCTGGAGGCCTGAACAATTGCATAATAACGGCAAATATCCCAATATGGTGAACTATAGCGACAATATCCCATTGATCCGTTACGAAGAAGTTATTCTGAATTATGCGGAAGCACTATTTGAATTGGATCAGAGTGGTATGAACGGTCAATCCGCTTTGGATTATCTGAATATGATACCCAATCATCGTAATGCCCCTCCTTATGCTGAAATAAATAAGGACAATATTTTACAGGAAAGAAGACGGGAACTTTGCTTTGAAGGATTTCGCTTCCATGATTTGGCGAGAACTGGCTTGGACATTCCTTATCCCGATCCAAGCTTGCAGGAACATGGTGGGCCTGATTATGGAAGCTACAACTATGCATTTCCAATACCTGAAGAAGAAATCAACGCCAATAAAAACATGGTGCAGAATCAGGGTTACTTACAGCAATAAGATGATATCTCCTGCAAAGAGGCTGTCTTTACAAGGCAGCCTCTTTTTGGTTTATATAGAAAAGAAAAGAAAAAAACTCCCGGCTGTTTTGCCGGGAGTTTTTTTCTTTATTTGTTTTATGGAATCGCTCAATTTGAGCTTTTGTTGTTTCCATTGGCATGCAGCCCGCATTCTTTCTTATCGGGCTCTTCCCACCACCATCTTCCTGCGCGTACATCTTCTCCGGGTTTTACAGCTCGTGTACACGGTTCGCAACCTATGCTGGGATAACCTTTATCATGGAGTTCATTGTAAGGCACTCCATTCCCTTTGATGTAATTCCATACATCTTTCTCGGACCAGTTATAAAGCGGATTCACCTTGATCATCTCGTTTTGCGCATCCCATTCTATGGGCTGCAGATTGGTCCTGGTAACCGATT
>JAGXLC010000297.1 GCA_018334875.1 Bacteroidales bacterium
CTCGAAAATTCGGATATTTCTTCTCGTTTTTGATCCACTGATTGGTAGAGAGCTTCAGATCTTTAACCAGACCGGCTAAGGTCACAGAAGGATGCAGCTCAAATAAAAAATGAATGTGGTTGGTAGTGCCATTGATTTGATATAAATGGCAATCATTGTTTCTGAAAACTCCCCACATGTAATTGTAGAGGTTTCGATGGTCTGATTCCGGGAGGGTATGCTCCCTGTTTTTGGTTCCGAAGATCAGATGATAGTAGATTACTGTGTAAGTTGACATGGTTTTATGGTTTTAGTTCAACCACTTCGTGGTTGATGGTTATTGCATCGTTATCACCCCGTACTTCGTACGGGGTTACTTTAAATTCAACCACTTCGTGGTTGAGAGGATCTGTCTAGTTGTCAGGCCTCAAAAATACCAATAGTTTCCTGAAGGGAAACAACCATGAATAACCACCCGCTGCAGCAGGTGGAGCATACCCTAGAATATGCTCCAATCAACCCTGAAAGGGTTGAACAATGCGTTATCTAGGATCCCGCATACACCACCAACGCCAGACCTATCAAATAACTCAGAAACATAAATGTCAGCAGGCGATTCACTTTGGCATCGCCTTCCTTGAATTCCTTCCAGGCAAATATGCCCCACAACGCACCGATCATCGGAGCCGACTGACCCAAGCCGTAAGAAATGGCAAAAGAAGCTTCACCGGAGGCAATGATGTTGAATACCGTACCAAGTCCCCAGATCACTCCTCCAAGAATGCCAATCAAATGCACCCTGGAATTGCCCTTGAAATAATCCCTGAACGATACCGGTTCTCCGACAAATGGCTTTTTCATCATAAGCGTATTGAAAAGGAAGTTGCTGACCAATATACCAATGGAAAGCAGAAATATGGCTGCATAAGGTCCAAGCATACCCGGTGTCAGATCAACAAAATTCGTGGAAACGGATTTGGCCCACACGGGATACCAGAAACCCATAAGAAGACCGGCTACCAGACAAAGCAAGAGCCCTTTGGTTGAGACCCTGGCATCCACCTGAGGCAAGCGCTTGTAGGCAATGCCGTCGAAGATGATGGCGGCAATAAGGAAAATCACGCCAATAAAAAGATAAACGGGATCGGCGGTGGGGTTTAGCAGATAATTAAAAAAAGTGCCAAGCACCAGTGCCAAACCAATGGCTATGGGAAAAGCCACCGCCATTCCAGCAATGCCAATGGCAGCCACAAAAAGGATGTTGGCGGCATTGAAGACCACACCACCACCAAGGGCCCACAAAACACTGCCCGTGCTGGCCTGTGCCAAATCTTCGACAAAGCTTCGGCCTGCTTCGCCGACCGATCCAAGCGTAAAGCCAAAAATAAGGGATAACAGCAAAATGCCAATCACATAATCCCAGTAAAACAACTCAAAACGCCAGGTTTTACCGGCCCACTTTTGTGTGTTCGCCCAAGATCCCCAGCAGAGCATGGTGATGATGCTGAAAATCACGGCTACGGAATAAGAATCGACTACAAACATGTTGAATGGATTTTTGGTTAGTAATTGCTAAATATTAATGAACTACTTCTTTTATATGAAATTAACCATAGCCTCTAAAAAATATCAAATAACAAGCATCAAATAACAAATAATTACGAAGCACCAAATTCAAATGACCAAAACTCGTTGCTATTTCAGGTTTGGAATTTGATAAATTGGATATTTGATATTGTTTGAAGTTTGAGATTTGTAATTTGTAATTTATCCATTTGTTTTATAGACCAGGAACTTCATAATTCCTTACTTATTTCACTTCCTCCCGATAGGGTGCCGAAGCCTGAGCTCCCAGTTTGGTCGCCGATAGAGAGGCCGCATTGTTGGCCAGTTGCACGGCTTCAGAAAGCGGCAGTTGTTCAGCAAGCGCCACTACCAAAGCTCCATTGAATACATCCCCGGCGGCCGTGGTATCTTTTGCTTTTACTTCATTTGCGGGAACGTGCATCTCCACTTCATCGGAATAGATGTATGCTCCCTGTTTTCCCATGGTGATGATCACCACATCAACCCCTCTTTTTCGGATGGCCCATGCCGCTGACCTGGCCGAATCCATATCATTTACCTGAATGCCCGAGAGCATTTCTGCTTCCGTTTCATTGGGCGTAATGATATAAAGTGACTTAAGCAACTCTTTCGGTAGTTCCTGTGCAGGAGCAGGATTGAGCACCACTTTCTTTCCAAGATCTGAAGCTTTTTGAGCTGCATAGATCACCGTATCAAGGGGAATCTCCAGTTGCAGAAGGAAAAATTCAGCTTCTTTAAATTCTTTCTCTGCCTTGTCAATATCAGAACGATCCAGCTTGCTGTTGGCTCCCGGGGCAACTACAATGGCATTTTCGCCTTTGGCATCCACTGTGATCAAAGCCACTCCTGAAGCTGCATTCTGATAGGTATAAACATGATCTGTGCTGATCTTTTCCCTTTTCAGGATGTCTCTGTATTTCTCTCCAAAAATATCGTTTCCCAGCTTGGAAATAAATACCACATCACCTCCGAAACGGGAAGCAGCAACTGCCTGGTTGGCGCCCTTGCCTCCGGGATTCATGAAAAACTCTCCTCCGATAACGGTTTCTCCCGGCACCGGCAGATGATCCGACTGTACAACCATGTCGGTATTGGAACTTCCGATTACAACTATTTTGGGTTGTGCCATATGTTTCTCCGTTTCAAATTAACTTCTATAAAAATTGATAATAGAATTATAAGCCACCACCAAAGGTGGCCTTGGCCTGGCACCTTCATCGATCCGGTTCTAAAATATTTAAAACATTGGACCTGTAAACCTTTTTAAGCACATGCTTCGGCAGATCCAGTCCATGCAGCGGCCAGTGGTAACTGAACCGGTCGGGATAGAAATGTTCGTCAGCGGATTCCAGAATACGGAATGTGGTTTCATACACTCCTCTGCCTATACCCATATCGGTGCCATAAAGCAAACGGTCCTGATATTTCCTGTAAAAAGTTTGCGTAAACCTTGGAATCGCAGCTGTCTCGGCATACCTGGCCGAGATGTCGG
The DNA here is from genome assembly GCA_018334875.1 of Bacteroidales bacterium. NCBI lineage: Bacteria > Pseudomonadati > Bacteroidota > Bacteroidia > Bacteroidales > Bacteroidales bacterium. The sequence goes on from JAGXLC010000297.1 coordinate 3,059, forward strand.
CATATAAGTTGGGATATTTCTTCAGCAGTTCACCAAGCATGTTCAGATCGTGGGAACAATTGGCAAAATGACAGGCGATGAAGGTTGTGTTGGGGTTTTCCCTCACAGCATTTTCCAGCGTCCGGATCATTTCCCCATGTAGGAGTATGTTTTCTTTGGTGGTATCGATCTTCCATTCCCAGGCATTCATCAACCCGTCATTTTTTTCATCCATGGGAAGATACATCCAATAAGGGTCGGCAACATGAATGTTAATGGGCATTCCCAGCTCCCCACACTTCTGAAGCACAGGCTTCATTCTTTTATCATCCAGGTGCATACCGTAAGCAGGCGGATCGCAATAAAACAATCCTTCACCTTTGTCACCCAGTTCACCGACCCCTTCGGCTCCCATGGCATGGCAGCGCTCCAGTTCCTCAATGGCTCGGGCTGGCCAATCATCGCTTTTATAACCTGAATAATCAATTCCGCACCATATATCAAACCGAGCGGGATATGCAGAATACCTATCCACAATGGAATCAAACTCAGCACCGGTGGCCGTGGAAAGAATGATGGATTTTTCTATCCCTGCCGAATCCATTATACGCACCCACTGATCAACCTCTTCCTTATTGGCTGCATAATCATGTGAATGCACATCAATTACCGGGTACGCTGCATGGGGGATACGGGTTTCGGGTATGTTATACACCGACTCGGGATCGTAGTCTTTCAGCAGCAAACTGTCGGGATTCTGGGTAACAGCTCCACAAACAGTAAGCATGAAAAGAAAACCTGTTATTGTAAATCGTTGAATGAACATTTTCATAAAGCAGAGATTTGAAGAATGAACTATTAAAAAAATTTCCTTATAAAGAAAATATAATAACATGAAAGCACCAAATTTAAAATATCAAAACTTGTCCGGCTTTTGACGGGAAACAAATAAATCTCAAAAATAATTAAATAAAAAAAATGCCACAAAATCTCCAAAACACAAAATCCCACAAAACAAAAAATAATAAGTATTTATTTTTAGTGAAATTTTGTGTTTTGGTGTTTTAGTGGCAAAAATACATCTTTTTATACTGAGTTACCTATTTCATGGACTCAGCCTATCCAGTTTTATATGATATATTCTCCATTTCAATCCCCACCTTATGGGTAGCATATTCCATCTCCTTCAGATAATCGCCATAGCAGCTCATCCAGTGGAAGCCTTTCATATCCCTGAGCAGTTTCTCCCAGTCACCGTCGATGGTGCAGTCGTATTGCGAGCGGCAGATGGCATAAAACGGGTGATCGATGATCTCTCCTGTAAAGCCTACCCATTTGCTGTTGTCAAAGTCCGGGATGATGTTGGTCACCACCTGTCCCTTCCGGTATTGCACCTTCGTAGCTGCCCCGTGATCCGACTCAAAATGGGTATAAATGTGGGTAGGCTCCAGGTCCCTGCCGTTCATTCTCCTGGGCGAATGGCAATGTGCACAGGTTGTGACCCCGTCATGAGGCAAAGTGGGATCATTTAAAAATGCAGGTTTGCCAGAGATGTGGCGGAGCAATATGCCGCTGGGTATGACGGTAAAATCGGATTCACAGAAGGCCATCAGCCCTTCATCGTTAACCAGAGCGAAAGCCAGGCAGGCTGTAGTATCTACAAATTGGCCGATGCCCATGCATCCGCGCACGGTTATTCCATCGGCACCATATTTGTTCATCAGATCCTTAAAGGCATAATAGAGGATAAAGGTATTGGTCATATATTTCTTCGGGGTATTGACCGAAAGGATGGTACTTTGATCTTCATAATCCGATGCATCCTTTTCCGCCTTGCTAACAACAGCACTGTCCTTCTGTTTTTTCTCCACCAGGGATTGTAGCTCATCCATATCGGCCGTTTTCACATTCAGATGCCAGATGTCCTTAATGGCCTTTTTGGCATGGTCGGTATTGCCACCCCAACCGCCAATACCATTGACTGCA
>JAGXLC010000298.1 GCA_018334875.1 Bacteroidales bacterium
CTGCACTACCGGTAAACAGACTTATAGAAAAGGGTATGTATGCGGTCTGGAGACATCCGATCTACCTGTTTGCGTTCATTGCATTGCTTGGATTGTCGATGGCTTCGGGTTCCTTTGGTTTCATTTCAATCGTCATGCCGGTTTTTATCATTGCTCTGACAATTTATATATATGTTGAAGAGACCTATCTGGTCAGAAAATTCGGCAATAAGTACATTGCTTACCGGAAGCGGGTTCCAATCGTAGTTCCCAGGTTTTGGTTTGTATTACGTATCCCGGTGGTGCTTCTGTTCAGGCACTTGTTCCATTTTGAAATTCGTGGGAGGGAGTATATACCTCTTGAAACCCCATACTTTGTGGTAGCAGCTCACCGGAATTATCTCGACCCGTTTTTCATTGGATGTGCCTTCCCTCATCAGATTAAATTTATATGTACGTACGATATGTTCAGAAAAAAACTCATCAGGTCCATCGTAACCAAACTGGGTGCCATTCCCAAAAAACGGTATAAAACCGATCTGTATAGCAATAAGATGTTGACAAAGGCCCTTACAGACGGTTACCCGGTAGGCATTTTCCCCGAAGGCGGCAGAAGCTGGACAGGCAATCTGCGCACTTTGAAAACCGAATGCATTCGGTTATTTCTGCACTTCTCTCATTTTCCAGTCGTTCCGGTAAAAATAACCGGTAATTATCATGCCTGGCCGCGTTGGTCAAACTCAATATTCAGAGCCGATATCAGAATTGAAATCAAGCCGGCAATACGGTTTGAACCGGATACACCCATGAATATTACTGAACAAACTCTGGTCGACAGCATTCATGTCAGGCCTGAAACTGAAGATCGGATCATCAGGAGGAAAAAGGAGCGAACGGGTAAATTGTCTGTGGTACTTTATAGATGTCCCTCCTGCCGAAGATTTGAGACATTAAAGGAAGTATCTCCTTCTTTTATGAAATGTGTTGTCTGCCAATACACACTCAAAATAACGGCCGATCTTAGGCTGCAAACCGGCAATGGCTCACCGGCAGAAACCTATTTGATCCGAGATGTTTACTCAGATATTCAAATCACCTTATCCGACCTTGAGTTGCTGAAAAAGGAATATACCGGTATATCCAGACCGGCAACCATGATAAATTCTGAAGTTGTGTATTATCGATCGTATGGTAAATTTTATGAGGAACAGGGAGTACAATTTATCCTCCGATCAGTTGATGAAGTGTTTCTGACACAAAAGCGAGTTCTCCTTCACAACAGGGAAGGAGACACTTCCATTCCCCTGGAAGAAATCGATGGAGCAACCATTGAAGGAAATGATAAGTTTCAGATTTATCAGCGTCGGTTGAACTGTGTGAATCAAATAATCTTTGACACGAATTGTGCGCTTTTATGGCAGGATCTTCTGGTCCTGTTGCTGCAAGAACGATACAACAAGGAGATCATTAACCGTTAACCAAAGGTTTTTATGAGAAGAAGTGCATTCTTTGGCCCGCCCATACTTCACAACGGTCTGATCAACATCAGCCCGCGATTGAAAACGCGTTTCATGACGGGAATTCAATATGTTCTGCTGAGATTCTTCGGATCCCTGACAGCAAACACCATCAGCGCGGCTATGTTCTCAAGGCTTGCCAGGTCTTTGATTGGCAGCTATCTTTATTCGTTAAAGGTAGAGATCAACACCCGGTGCAACTTGAATTGCAAAATGTGTTATGTGGAAAAAAGTGATGCTGAACTCAGTTACGATATCATTGAGCAAATAATAAGGCAAATCAGGAGAACCGGTACCCGGCTTGAAATATTGGGTGGTGAACCATTTCTGAGGCAGGACCTTTCAAAGATTGTACATTTCGCCAAAACAAACGGGAAGGTACCATTCATTTCGGTCTACACCAACGGCACCTATGCCACGAAAGAAGTAAGCCATGATTTGAAACAGGCAGGCCTTGATGCGGCTATAGTTACTTTAATCTCCCACCAGGCTGACATACAAGACGATTTTACGGGTGTGGATGGTTCCTGGGATGAGACGGTTGAGGGAATTAAAAACCTGAGGGATGCCGGTATTAAAACCTACACTTTCACAGCCGTACATCAGAGAAACAGAAAAGATATACCTGCCATACACCGTTTTGCTGAAAAGGAACTTATGGTACAACCTTTATTTTATCAGTATATTCCACAACATAAAGATGATCCGCTGATCATTAACCGTGAAGAATGGTATCGCATAAAAAACTGGATATTATCCAGGCATCCGGTTCATGCGGAATTTGTGCGGAATTTCTATATGCTCACCGGAAACGCCTGTTCCGGTGGTAATTTTGTTCTAACGGTCAAGGCCGATGGTTCGGTTCAGCCTTGCCCCTTTATTTCTGATATTCCGTTGGGTAACATCTACCACGAAGATATCTGGAAAATCTATGCCACAAGGTACAGTAACAAGTATCTCAGGGATTTTAAAAGTTTACCTGATTCGTGTTATTCCTGCACCTATGCATCCGTGTGCGGAGGAGGGTGCCGGGCATCCAACAACCTGCATCCCGGTGGGTATCTCTCGGCCGACTTTCGTTGCCTGGGTCCTTATTCTGAACCGTTCGACAGAGAACGGGTAATTCCAAAAACTCCCTGCTTTTTCTGAAAAGTCCACAGCAAATGAATAGTCATCCATATATCAAAGCCCTCAGAATAGAAAAATCCTATGGGAAGAATAAGGTGCTGGCTGATGCTGACCTTAATCTGGAGGAGGGAGGCATCTATGGTATTGTGGGAGAAAACGGGTCCGGCAAGACCACGATGATGAAGATACTGGCAGGTTATATGTTTCCTGATAAGGGCAGTGTTTTCTGCTCGGGGAAGAAGGGATTCTGCCCACAGGAACCCTGGGTTTTCAGGAACCTGACCATAAGGGAGAATATTCAGTTTTTTTCCCGTGCTTACGGAATGAAATTGACATCCGAAGGCAAGTATGGGAATGCTCATATCGGCTATATCGCAACTACCTTCCGAATGCCGGACAATCGCGGTGTTGTATGTAAGAAAATGAGCGGAGGCACGCTGCAGAAATTAAACCTGGTTCTTGCTTTGTTGCACGATCCTGACATCATACTGCTGGATGAACCCTACTCCGCCTTTGACTGGGAAACCTATCTCAACTTCTGGGATTATGCGCTTGATCTCAGAAAAAAAGGTAAGATCATTGTAATCGTATCCCATTTGCTATATGATCAGGATAAAATTGACGCCATATGGAAGATCGATAAAGGGAAACTGGTATGCGACTAAACTTTCTTTACACGGCAATTCGTCTGACATTGATAGATCTGGTAAGAAACCGCTTCCTTCTGTTTTTGCTGTTCTTCGTACCGGGATTTTTCTACCTGATAGCATGGGTAACCAACCCGGACAGCCCCACTGCATTCAGGCTCGCCTCGGTGGAGGAAGAACCTGTGATCAGTGTCAGCCAGCAGGATCTCGGACTGGTATTTATTGGTCTTGCCGCAGCCGGGTTGATTGCCTCCTTTCTTGCTCTCAGTCTGATGCAACGGAATAACGATGAAAATAAACGGCTCATCCTGGCAGGATTCAAAACACAGGAACTGATCGCTGCAAAATTCATCATTACCGTTTGCCTGATATCCCTGGTAGCCATCTTCATTGGTCTGATGGGAATCATACTAATGGATCCAGGTCATTTCCCCGGAATGACCCTTGGTTATATTCTTTGCGGCTTTGTTTACGGGAGTTATGGAATGCTTGTAGGATCTGTGCTAAAGAGAGAGCTGGAAGGCATCCTCTTTATCGTTTTACTGGCCAACATCGATGTGGGCTGGCTGCAGAACCCGATATATTACGCAGATGCACAGAATCAACTGATCATCGAGTATCTGCCTGCTTTCTTCCCTTCCCAGGTTGCCATTGCCTCAGCCTTTACAGATTATTCCATCAGGATAGCCACGCTGGGTAGTCTGGCGTATGGATTGCTATTTATGCTTCTTTCTTTTCTGCTTTTCTGGATAAATATGCGCATATCAAAACACACGGGATGAAACTGTTTGAATACGAAAAGTGGTTTTTTGATGTCTACACATCCGCCCATGCCTATTTCATCATGTTTATTTCAAAGATTGATGTTATAGGAACCACAAAACTATATTTACAGATGCACGGATCGAATGAACAGGATTCCGGAGCATATAAGAAAATTTTTAACTACGGGACAAAGATGGATCTTCTGGAATATGGTTCGGATAGAATTTTAGCCCGTGAGGGAAGAATTGATTTTTCTCCTGATACGATCAAACTTTCCCTGACCAACAGGGATTTTAGTATAGACTTGACTTACAATCTGCCGTATTCCAGCTTTTCTCAGCAAAGTGAAATGAGTATTCATGGCAGGAGAAAAGCTTTTCTGTCATGGAAGCCGATATTTCCCAGGGCCTGGGTTAATGGCTCTGTTGAGGCGGGAGGGGATTTCATCCATCATTTTGAAAATGAAACGGGCTATTCGGACTATGTTCACTCTACATTTCTTCCTTTTGCAATCCCGGTTGAGTCCCTGTATTGGGGAAGGTTGCATGCCCCCAAAGCTGACCTGACCTACTCAATCGTGCATGGCTCCAACGGAAAGAAACAATGGGGGAAAGTGTATGTCCGGCACGGGGGCCAGTGGTTTGAATTTGACGTTGACAACGTGGAATGCATGGAATACAGCCACTGTAAGGAATTGAAGATGTATTATCCGGATATATATTCGATAGTGGCCAAAAATTCAGAGGCAAACCTTAAAATCACTGTTTACAATCACAGAAAGGTGATAATAAGTGATTTTATAGGCGACGTCACTTACATGGGCCGATTGGCTTTGCAAACCCTCAGGTGGATCACTAAAAATCCCAGGGGAATTAAGTTTATAGCTAATGCTGACGTAAAGATGCATTCTCCGGGTTCAGTCCTGGAGTATTTTAGTTTGCCTATAATTGATGAATATAATATTTTTGGATGATAA
>JAGXLC010000299.1 GCA_018334875.1 Bacteroidales bacterium
ACTTTGATCAATAATTCAGATAACATTTGGCTTTGTCCCGCTCTGATCGGGACAAAGCTTTTCCTTCAGTTGCTTATTACATACAGATTGACCTGACAGATGATGCAAATTCAAACGAAGAGTGAATTGTAATCTGCTGTTTTTATATTTTTTGAATTTGATCTTGAGAATAAGCTTACATATCGTCCTTTTGTTGATTCTGGGAATGCTGCTTCCGGGCAGTGCTTCCTCCCAGGATACTATTGTTTGCGGGGATGAACGCGGGATGTATGCCGTATCTTCGGATTACTCCTTTAATAGTATCTTCCGGTGGGAAGTGGAAGGAGGGGAAAAAATCCACGATTACGGAAACAAAATTGAAGTAAAATGGGACGACAATGCAGCGGAAGGCCGGATCAGTGTAACCGAAATAAGTGTCATGGGACCAGAAGGTGGCTGCGAAGGGGGGACGAAGGAATATGTTGTGGACATCCGCAATACCTTTGCCGACCTGGGCATGGATGAAGAGATCTGTGAAGGGGAGTCCGTTGAGTTTTCACCGGGTTCGGAATTCAAGAGTTATGAGTGGCAGGACGGCAGCACCCAATCCTATTACACGGCCGACTCTGCCGGCACCTATTGGGTGAAGGTGAAGGATCAACACGGCTGCGTAAACCGTGATAAGGTGAACCTTACCGTGCATGACAATCCCGATGTGAACATTGAGGTAAACACGCCATATATGGATGATGTGCAGATATTTGAAGACAGTGTAACCTTTATAGCAGGTGCTGTGGATTATATAAGTCTGGATGCCGGCATGTGGAGCTCCTACGAATGGAATACCGGTGATATGATGGCTTCCATAGATGTGGAGGATACCGATGTGGCCCGTGCTACCGCCAAAACAGAAACGGAAAGATACTGGGTTACAGTGTCCAACGAATACGGATGTACAAGCACCGATTCCATTGCCGTGACAGTCATAGGTAATCTGGAGATCCCCAATGCCTTTACCCCGAACGACGACCAGGTCAATGACGAGTGGAAAATACCCGGCCTGTCCCTTTATCCGAATTGTGTGGTTGAGATTTACGACAGATGGGGCAACCGGATTTATCACTCCAAAGGTTACAATGAGGCAGATTACTGGGATGGTACCGGTCAAAACGGCAAAAAACTGCCCATGGATTCCTACTATTACATCATCAAACTGGGCAACGGAGAAGAACCGATTGAAGGTACGGTATCTATCATCAGGTAGAATTTAAAGCAGGTTTTGAAATGACACATGGGAAAATGAAACGGGTTATTGTATTGGTAATTTTGGTTTTAAGTGTGCTTCCGGCTGTTGTGAAGGCCCAGCAGATCCCTTTGTACAGTCAGTACACGATGAACAAGTATCTGCTTAATCCGGCCTATGCGGGTAGTCAGGGCTATACCTCGTATAACCTTACGGCGCGTCAGCAATGGATGGGGTTTGGCAATGCCAAGACACCCTCTACACAGGCCATCTGTGCGCAAACCCGTGTATTGCAAAACAATTTATTGGCCAAGCTGGGATTGGTCGACAGAGGCATGAGCAGAAGAAGGACCAGCGGCCGGGTTGGCATGGGCGGATACCTTTTTAATGACCGCAACGGGATCATCAACCGTACCGGTATCCAGGGAACCTATGCCTATCACATACCTGTGAGTGACCGGCAGCAGCTTTCTTTTGGCGTTTCCGGAACCGTCTATCAATTTAAGCTCGATGATGAGAACATCAAACTGCCCGATGATGATCTGGGCGTACCCGATCCGCTGGTCCACGGCAGGGAGAACAGCATGTTCGTACCCGACGCCACCGCCGGTATTTACTATATGAACAATAATTTTCATATCGGTGTGTCCGGGATGAACCTATTCCAGTCGGTTTTGAAATTCGGATCCGATCAGTCGTACAGCAGCTATCAACTGCTTCGTCATTATTATCTGATGACCAGCTACCAGTACGAGCTGGACGGAGACATTACACTGGAACCTTCCCTGCTGTTCAAAACTACAGAGCGGAAGAATCTGCAGGCAGATATCAGTATGAAAGCCTACTATCAGGGAGATTACTGGATGGGCTTGTCATACCGGACAGGCAGCGCTTTAATCTCCAAGGTGGGCGTTAAAGTTGATAACATCTACTTTGGATATGCCTATGACTATTCTCTGAGGGAGATTCAGAGACTGACCTACGGCTCGCATGAGATCATGGTGGGTATAAGATTTGGCGATTCAAACAGAAGAACCCGCTTTCAGAGAAGGTTCTGATTTATCCCATCACTATAAAAATTTATTTTTTAGAGAGCCACTTGCATGAATGTTTATAAGGAATTGCTATATTTGAAGTTTTGAACCAGGCTTAGAATCGGCTTAGCGGTTCTAAACCGCTTAGCCGGTTGCAGGCTAGAACCTCGATCGGTTGATATGGAAAATCCAGCTAAATGGCGTCCGAATTATGCTATCACTTCTAAAAATTTTGTTTTATTAGCAAAGTTTTGTTGAATGATAAATCTATGTGAAATCCTATCTTTCCTATGTGCCTTATGTGGTTCAAAAAAAAGTTAAATTGTTTATTTTTGAGAACGAGACCTATCATCAGGTTTTGAAAAATTTGTTTGCAGCTAAATCTGCGTTAAGGTGGTTTAGAGATTAAAGAGGTGAAGGAAAAAGGTTTGATAGAAAATCAATCAACCAACCAATCAACCAATCAACCAATCCGATAGCTATCGGATAACTTAAACAACAAAATAAACTATATGACGAAAAAATGGCTCTTCCCACTCATCATCCTGGCAGTTCTGATTGTTTTGTTTTTTCTTTTCAAGCCCAGGTTTGGCCGAATGACCTACGACCGGGCCGTTGAACTGCAGGATTCCTCGCGGTTCCGGCAAGCCGTTGAGAAATACGACCGGGCGATCTGGTTTGACGACAGCAAAGCACAATATTTTCAGGGCAAGGCTTTGGCTTTGGACTCCCTGGAAAAATATGAGGAGGCCGTTGAAAATTATACGCAGGCCATTGCCCTTGATTCTGCACATGCCCGTACTTATTATCACAGGGGCATGACTTACGCATCAATGGAGGAGACAGCGAGCGCCATAAAAGATTTTACCCGGGCCATTGAACTGGAGCCCGAAATGGAGGAAGCCTTTTTTCAGCGGGGTGTGGCCCGCATGAATAAAAAGGATTACCGCGGGGCCATAGAAGATTATTCAGGCGCCATTGAGCTGGACAGCTCCCATACCGATGCTTATTTCAACAGGGGAGCCTGTTATCGTGAGATCGGGGAGGAACAGAAAGCCGTGGACGATTATTCGCGGGCACTCAACCTGGGAATGGACAATCTGGATGTCTATCAGCAAAGGGCTAAGGCCTTGTCGGATGTAAAGGATTATAAACAAGCCATACGGGATTATGGCAAGATCATAGAGCTTACCGGGGGAAGTCAAAAGTTGTACTACCAGCGGGGATATCTGCACTTTCTGTTGAATGAATATAAAGAGGCAGTGCCCGATTTTTCCAGGGTACTTGAATATGATGCAAACCACCGGGATGCACGCTACTATCGCGGCCATTCCTATTCCGAGCTCAACGAATACGACAAAGCCATGAAGGATTTCGCACGGGTAGCCGAACAGGACCCACAGGATGCCAAGGTCAGGTTCAACCTGGGGCTGGCCGAGATGCACCTGGGTGATTTCAGGAATGCCAGGCAGACGCTTCAAAAGACCACAGAACTGAAAGAAGACTATGAGAAAGCGTATTTTCTGCTGGGCATGACCTTTGCCAATATGAAGGAGCACAACAACGCCATAGAGCATTATAGCCGGGCCATTTCACTGGATTCCACCTACCGGCAGGCTTATTATTACCGCGGTGTTTCCAAAGGGGTTCAAAACAATCATGAAGCGGCCATTTCCGATTATTCCCATGCCATTAAGCTTGACAGCACCTATGCCATGGCCTATTATAACAGGGGCATATCCCAGGTGGCCCTGAACAATTTCGGGAAAGGCTGCCGGGATTTATATCAAGCCCTGGATTTAGGGCATGAACCGGCCCAAAAGATGATCGAGACCTATTGTAAAAATCATCCAAGGGAAAACTAAACTTAAAAAAGATAATTAATGAACACAGATGACACAGATTAAACGGATGATCACAGATAATAATCAGTGTAAATTAGTAAAATCCGTGTCATCTGTGTTCTGTTTCAAATATTTTTTATTGATTGATCAAATTAATATTAAGCCCATGTTTAAGAAAGTAGCGCTGTTTGGTTTTTTAATTCTTAATTTAGCTGCAGTTCCGGCTTTCTCGCAGGATAATACTGTATCTAAAGTCGATTCCATATTACAGGATTATTACAGTGAAAATTCCCCGGGCGTCAGTGTGATGATCCTTAAAAACGGGGAAGTTCAGATATCTAAAAGTTATGGCTACGCCAATCTCGAAGACCGGGAAGCGGCTACAAAGGAAACCAATTACCAACTGGCCTCGCTTACCGGCCAGTTTACCGCCATGGCTGTTATGATGCTCGATGATGAAGGCAAAGCCAGCCTGGATCAAAAGATCACCGACGTATGGGAGGGCCTGCCCGGTTATTGCAGTGCCGTAACCCTGAATGATCTGTTGGAACAAAGCTCCGGACTGCCCAACCTGTCTTATCGCAAATTTTACTGGGATATAAAGGATTTTAATGACATAAAAAAATTTTTAAATCAGCACAAAGAACTGCGATACCAACCCGGTGAGAAGACCAATTCCAATGCAGTCAATAATGCGCTGATGGCTGCTTATGTGGAAAAGGTCTCAGGTACCGGTTACAGGAAATTTGTGGAGAACCGGATTTTTGAGCCCCTGGGAATGGATAACAGCAGCGTTTACAAAGGAGGGCTTTTCTCCCGAATATCCAACAAAGCCACTGGCTATATGCGGCAGGACAATGATCAGT
>JAGXLC010000300.1 GCA_018334875.1 Bacteroidales bacterium
CCCCCGGCTGGAAGAACCATATCGAAACCATTCCCGGCTATTACGACTACTACGTGAGGCTGCACATTCTAAGCGAAAAGCTGGGAGGCAGCGGCAGAAATAAGACAAATCTAACTCCCGGTAGAAAGACAGAGAACAGAAACATGGAACAACAGGCAGAAACTCCGGCAGACGATCTGATCACCGATGACAGGCGGGTGCTCTGGTATGAAGGCAAAGTAACGGGGTACAGAAGTGAACCTGGCTTCACAGATTTTGCAAAAGGCATACAGGTCCAATACGGGTTTATGGAACAAAAAAATTCGGACGACTGGGCGCGGGTCGGCAGTGTCCAGTACAGCAATACATTCAGTGTCACCAAACCCGATCCGAAAGGCAGCAGAGATCCTATACCCAATATTAACACCATGCCCGGGAATCATTGGGACGATATTAAACACCTGGATCATGCTCCTACACGTGAAGTCTTCAGGAATATGGTAAAAGATATTGAAGAAGAAGGAGACTTCAGCAGCTTCGGTGCTTTTGAAAACTCACAGGCATATGAAAATGCCAAAAAAGAGCACCCCACACTCGACAGCTTTTTCCAGGAAGCCTTCGATGAAGGCCTGATACGAAAACCATGATCCTAATTAAATCTTTGTATAAACAATAAAAAACACATCAAGGCAAACACCATGAAAACACTGGGAACATTCGCATCTTTCTTGCTTATACTGGGTCTCTTCGCTCTTTTTCTCTGGGGAGCCTACATGGGAGTGAAATACATCATCGCCCGGCTGTCCTTCCTCGATCCAACAACATCAATAATTCTGATCATAATTTCAACAGTGGCCCTTCTGTGTTGTTTGATCATTGCGGGGACTATAAAAGCCAATTTCGGGAAAAGAAATGTTGCCTTCCAGCAGGAAAAGGCAGCGATGTACGGTAAATTCGTTGATGTATGGCTTCACTCCAACAAAACAGGAAATGAAAAGGAGAAACTACCTGCCGAACTGGAAAAACTCAACAAGATGATCGTTTTGTGGGGAAATTCGCAGGTGATCAGGCAATATAAGCAACTTTTGCAAATGACCGGTGAAGAAAAGCAAGATAAAGCAAGCATCCTTAGTCAAACGGAGAAAGTATTGCTTGAGATGCGTAAACAAGCCGGAGAAAAGAATCACAACATCAAACGGAAAGATTTGACGGGCATCATTCTCCAGAATTTCAGGATTCAATAACCCAAAATCCATCAATCATGAAAGCAATCAGAATCAGAAGAAGAAAAAAGCTGGACACTGCCAGGGACGGGCAGCAATCCTTTATCAAGAAAAAGGCCGACGAAGCCGAATTTGAAGAAACCTCCCGCCGGGGCAGTTTCTTCAAAGGCAAATCCAATACAGAAGTACAGGAGAAGCTAAAGATCAGTCAACCCGGGGATAAATCGGAAGTTCAGGCCGACGAGATGGCCAACCAGGTGGTTAGCCGGCAAGATAGCGAGGAAGAGGAAGTGGAGGCTAAACTTCATAAACAGGAAGAAGAGGAGGAAGAAGCCCAACCGAAAAGACAAGATAAGCTCTACAGGCAGGAAGAAGAAGAAGAGGAGGCGCAGCCCAAAAGGCAGGAATCCCTTTCCAGACAGGAAGAGGAGGAAGAAGTTCAGGAAAAGCTGAACAAACAAGAGGAAGAAGAGGATATGCAGGCCAAACTGCACAAGCAGGAAAAAGAGGAAGAGGAAGTTCAGACCAAATCCACTATATTCCGGAAAGAAAATAATGAAACTACCCGGTCGTTTGATAACCGGCTGGAAGCAGCAAAACAAGGCGGATCGCCCCTTCCTGAGAGCCTGCGCAAGGAGATGGAAAAGCAGTTTTCCACCGGTCTCTCACATGTTCGCGTGCATACCGACAAACAGGCGATCAAACTGTGCAATGAAATCAATGCCCAGGCCTTTACCAAAGGGAATCACATTTTTTTCAACAAGGGCAAATACAGGCCTGAAACGACAGCCGGCAAACAACTGCTTGCCCATGAGCTCACCCATGTCGTTCAGCAGAAATAAAAAATGAATGAGTAGTGAGTGTTGAGTTTTGAGTAGTGAGTTTTGAGTAGTGAGCAATTTAGTTGGCAGTTGGTAAGGGAAGACGGAGTAGTGAGCAATGAGTAATGAATAAAGCAGTAATCAGAAATCAGACAAAAAGCCCTAGCTAGAGCTAACTCGAGATACGAGACACGGGAAACGGGACATAAGGCTTACAACATTGCAGAACAATGATAATAGAAAAGATCATAAAAGAAAGCAACAATATGATGACCCAAAACGGACAGCATTTTCTGGAATGGGAACTTGACTGGCTGGCGAAGGTCGTAACCACCAGGCTTGAAAACCATTTCAAAATAAAACAGGAACAAAAGGAGGTGGATGCTATTCCTCCACCCGATATCGAACAGGTCCGTTGCAGCTACGCCCAATTTGCCAGGTCAAACAACCTGAATTTTGAAGAGCGGGTGATTCTTATCCTTTCACTTGTCCCGTTCATAAAGCCAAACTTCCTGGATGATTTAATATCCGGGGTTCTGAAAAATCCAGGCGAATTTCCCCAGATTGGGGGAGTCAGGGGCAAAGCATTCAGGGGAATTCTACCCACCGTAGAAACGGCCCTTTTCATACTTGCCGGTGATGATTTGAACAGAAGGTTCCATGTACAGTCTTATTTCAACCAGGACCACCTGTTCTTCACGAAACAGATCATCCATCTGGAGGATGGTTTTGACAGCGAACCTTCTATGAGCAACAGGATCGTGCTCGACGATGAATACGTGGAACTATTCACAGTAGGCGAAGTTTCAAAACCCAAATTGAGCACCTCTTTTCCTGCGCAACTGATCACCACCGAGATGGAATGGGGCGACCTGGTGCTGAATTCCGCCACCCTGGATCAGATCAATGAAATTGAGATATGGATCAAATACAACAATACACTGATGAATGAATGGGGAATGAAAAAGAAGATCAAACCGGGTTATCGCTGTCTTTTTCACGGACCTCCCGGAACGGGTAAAACCCTTACTGCTTGCCTTCTGGGAAAATACACCGGCCGGGATGTCTTCAGGGTCGATCTGTCTACGGTTGTTTCCAAATTCATCGGTGAAACAGAAAAGAACCTTTCCGTACTTTTCGACAAAGCCGAAAGCAAGGACTGGATCCTCTTTTTCGATGAAGCCGATGCCCTTTTCGGTAAAAGAACGAACATCAGGGACGCCCATGACAAATATGCCAACCAGGAGGTTTCTTACCTTTTACAAAGGGTGGAAAGCCATTCCGGATTGGTTATCCTGGCTTCCAATTACAAAAGCAACATTGATGAAGCCTTTACGCGCCGGTTTCAGTCGCTGGTGCACTTTCCCATGCCAAAATCCGATGAGCGGCTAACCCTGTGGAAACAATCCCTGCCCGCAAATATCAACCTGGCCGGGGACATTAACCTGGAAGAAATTGCCCGCCAATACGAGTTATCCGGGGCCAACATCATTAACATCGTTCAATATGTATCTCTTCAAGCATTGTCAAAGGGGCATGACCACATCGATAACCTATTGCTGCAGGAAGGAATTAAGAAGGAGTACATCAAGGAGGGGAAGGTGATTTGATCCGTTCATTCGGTGTCATTCGATAGCTATTCATTGTCATTAAATTGTTTGACGGGAGTTTGACGTTTGATTGTTTGAGGTTAGAAAGGCTGCAGTTAATAGATATATATAATAGTCATCCGTCAAAAGCCGGACAAGTTTTATTGTCATTAAGTCATTAAGTGGTCATTTTTTGTATTCGCAGAAAAGCCCTGGCCTTCGTTTCATTCCGGCCGTAACGGTAGGGAAGAGCCGCCTGCCCCGCTGGCTGAAGCGGGGGAATCTATACCTTGGAAAGAAGGTGTTTGAACGTTTGATTGTTTGACAGGAGTTTAATTGGATGATTGGATGATTAGATGACAGGAGGAGATTTTGAGGGATTGTAATGGAGCGCAACGGCGAAACACAGAAAGGGTTAAAATGATTCATCATCCTCATTCGCCTGTCCGAAAGCGTCGTGCATGCTTGCGACATGGTTTCGGAACTTTCCGAAATCATCAGCGAGCTTGCGGGACGACTTCGGAACTTTCCGAAATTATCAGCGAGCTTGCGGGATGACTTCGGAACTTTCCGAAATCGTCAGCGGGCCTGCGGGGCGTTTTCGGGAGTTCCCGAAAGTACCACGCAAGCATGAGTGACGGTTTCGGAGGCTTTCGAGCTTATCACACATTAAAGTCCTTGAGCTTCTCCGGATAAGTATGTGCAATCAATGCGCGTGCAAGGATCAACGTAGGGTCGAAAAGCGGAAGATCATCCAGGACCGTGTAAGGAAGGGCAAAGGAGACCTCGGTGCAGCCCGGGATAATCCCTTCAGCACCCTGTGATTTTAACAAGCGTAACCCTTTTACTATGGTTTTTTTGGCTTGTTCATCCACGGGATCTGATTGTGCTTTGATGCCGTATCGCGGGTTATAGATGGCCTCATGTATCTGCTCCTGCATCTGTTTATCGGGAATCAATGGCTCAAATTTATTCTCTCCCAGGTATTCCGGATAGATATTGGATTTCCAGGTGCCGGTGGTAGATAAAATTCCAACCTTTCGTATGTTGGGATAATGCCGGGCTATGAATCCCACAACCTCCCGGATCATGTGTATGACTTTCACCTCTGAGTTCTTTTTTTCCAGTTGATGGAGGATTTCATTAAAAATTTCAGGAGCATGCATGGTGTTGCAGGGTATTCCAACAACTTTGGCTCCCAGGTTCTCAAGTTTTCCTATAATATCGGCTACTGCAAAGGCAGGATTGACATCGGTCTCTCTCATCAGGTAACGGGTACGGTCCTCAATCTTTTCAGGAAGTGACAACAGTGCCACCGGCAGATGTTCCTGATCGGAAG
>JAGXLC010000301.1 GCA_018334875.1 Bacteroidales bacterium
CCAGTATTTTTGAGGCCATCAACGATCTGCTGGCTATACTGTCTCCCTCCATCTCGGTGGTATTTATTTTCGGGGTGATGTCGAAAAGAGGCACTCCCAAAGCGGGCCATTACACATTGGTATTCGGGTTGACTCTGGCCCTTATAGCATTCTGCTTTGATTTTGAAATGATTGCCGGGAAAAGATACATTTCCGATGTTTTAGGCATTCATTTTATGATGAAGGCATTTTACCTGTTTGTTATCTGCACCCTTTTTTATTTTATAGTCAGTCACTTTACACCACGTGCAAAAGAAGAGATATTGCAAAAGATGACCATGAGGCGGCCCCATTCATTTATAACTGAGGGCAAAGTGAGAGGCATTTCCGATGCCCGTATTTTAGCCTTATTACTGATTGTTGTGATGGCTGTTCTGTATTATATATTCAGATAAAATAAAAGCTAAAAATGTCTTATATTTTAGTATATCCTTAGAGTGAGCTCAATTATTTAGACATTAACTATGAAAAGTTAAAAAATATGGAACAATTACTGGAAAATATCGGCTATTGTATTGAATTCGGCAAGGTAGACCAAAAAACACCCTATCCTCCGGACATGAAAGGACAGGAAGGAGCGAGCGTTGCGCCGTGCATGTCCCTAAGGTGGGGATGGCGTATTAAATATATAAATAATGAAACACCTTGCAGCAAACCCATCTCGCCGAATAGGCGGGATACGGAAAGGCCTGGTCAGCCATCGGAAGCGAGTTTTGCATAATCGTCCGGCAGCTGCCGGACGGTATGAAGCGTAAACAGTGACTGCTGAAGGTATAGTATTGAGCTTCGAAAGCAAACATAAAGCTGGGGCATTAATTCTTAAACTTGTTGTTGCAACATCGGCTTTGCGATAAATACAAGTAATGCTGGCCCGGCCGGAGTCTAAAGCTATATCAAAGGCAGGTTGGTTTGCATGGGAACACGGAAGAGCCTCCCGCCTCCACACGTAAGACGGTAATATGTCAAATCGCGCTAAAAGTATCCAGGCATTAAAGGTTCATATTGCCACCTGTGAATGCGATAAGAAAAAGGCAATATCCTGGTGGTATCCGAATCGGGAGACAATTGAAGGGTAAAAGAAGGGCGAAGGGAGTCTTAGTATCTTCATAATACCGATTGAAAGCTGGGGAATTTGGCGGATGCTGAAAAGCCAGTAAGTAGGAAAGGGAGATACTTTAAAACGGGCATGCAATTTGGAAATATTTAATGCACCTGATGTATGAGAAATGTAAACGTAAGAATTGCAAAAAGCGAGAGCCGGATCTATTTAAAGAGGAATCCGGCAGTTGCCGGAGAAAGCTGCTCGTACGGATCTGTGGGGGAGCGGGAAGGTAACGACCCGCTCTACTCAAAAATAGTCGACTTTTTAAATAGAATGCTTAATTACAGATATAATTATTCGTTATTGATGTATTGATTAACAGTGTTTTATTAGATAATCAAAAAAATTAAAACTATGAAAAAAATATTATTTCTTATTACATTCATTTCAATAAGTTTGTTTTGTCAATCACAAGACATGCAACATGAATCAACCCAATTATTGGTGTTAAGTGGCAGCAATAATCATAATTGGCAAAGAACTACCCCGCTTTTGAAAAACATCTATAAAGGAAGGGGGTTATTTAAAGTCGAAATTACAAATCAACCTGACACCCTCATTTATAAGGATTTTAATGAGTTTGATGTAATTGTAAGTAACTGGAATTCATGGCCCGAGAAAGATGTGCGGTGGCCGGAAAAGGTTGAAAGTGGATTATTGAGATATTTAGAAGAAGGGGGAGGCTTGGTCTTTTTTCATTCTTCCACCTCGACATTTTACACTTGGCCTGAGTTTGACAAAATTTCAACAGGAGCTTGGGTAGAAGATACATGGCATGGAAAAAATAGTCCTGTGAAGGTGAAAATTGAAAACCAGGAACATCCTATTACAAAAGGGCTTTCAAATTTTTATATTTTTGATGAATTATGGATTAATGCGAAAC
The DNA here is from genome assembly GCA_018334875.1 of Bacteroidales bacterium. Lineage (NCBI taxonomy): Bacteria > Pseudomonadati > Bacteroidota > Bacteroidia > Bacteroidales > Bacteroidales bacterium. The sequence goes on from JAGXLC010000301.1 coordinate 2,025, forward strand.
AGAATGATAGGTTTCAGGTTTTGGGAAGCGCCATTAATGAAGACGCTTTGAACAAAGGATATGAAAACCAACCTGCAATTGCTGTTTCGGATTATGGAAAAGGCAGGATTTTTCATACCCTCTTGGGACACGATACAAGAGCCATGCGCAACACCGGTTTTCAGACTCTTATGCTGCGTGGAACAGAATGGGCAGCTACATCGAGAGTTAGTATACCAATTCCTAAAGAACTTCAGCAAAAAAAGACAATAGAAGCATCTGAGTTTACCTGGCTGGAAAATGATTCTACCTTTGCCCTTCTTAAGAATGATGAGGTATTATGGCAATTCAACTTTAATACCCAATTGGGGAAACCTTTTTTTCACCCGGTTTATGTAAACAGAAACCGAATTACATGTTCCAGTCCTGATGATCATCCGTGGCATTTAGGGCAATGGTTCTCTTGGAAATATATAAATGGTGCAAATTATTGGGAATTTTTCGGGGAAAATTATCAGAGGAATGAATTGAGAGGCATTACTAATATTACAAGCGTCAAATTAAAAAGGAAATCGGATTATTCAGCTGAAATTTATTTGGAGATCGACTACTATCCTGAAAATGGACAAACAGTATTAACAGAAGAAAGGATAATCCAAGTTTCTCCACCCCATAAAGACGGACGTATTCAGATGGATTACAATATGAACTTTGAAGCTGTTGCTGACACAGTTGAATTAAACCGAACTCCCCCACCGGTTGCTGATGGAGTATTGTGGGGAGGATACGGTGGATTATCAGTTAGATTTAATCAAGATTTAATGAGTGAGAGGATTCTCTCCAGCGGGGGTCTACATTATCAATATAGGGGCATAGGTCATCAAAGAATCGAAGGATCTGAGGAATTGGCAATAGTTAACTTTGGCTATGAGGATATAGATGACAAAACAGGTAATTGGTTCTACATGGGTGGTAAGGGACTGCATGGCAACCGGTTTGGTACCGTGATAATGATCTCTGAAGATACCAAAGGGAAAGGTGAAGCTTGGTATTCGGTAAATACGCCTGGAATTCCTTTTTATTACATTAATCCCGCATATGTATATTTAAAACCACAAATATTGACAAAGGGGGAGAGTATTAACTTAAAATATAGAATCTTACATATAGAAGGGGATGTTAACAATCAACAACTTAACGAGGAATATAAAGATTATTATGAATAATTATTAACCATTAAATACTTAAATTATGAAAAAGAATAAAACTATAGGAAGAAGAGAATTCCTGAAAAAAACAGCTGTTGGTGTAGGTGCTGCTATAGTTGCACCAACGATATTACCTTCATGTGAAGTGGACAGAGATGACCATTTACGATTAGCGCATATCGGAGTAGGATCTCGGGGAATGAATGAATTAAACAATTATTTTCTGCCCCTTGAATCTGCACGTTCAGTAGCTACATGTGATGTCTGGAAGGATAGGCGGGAAAAAGCGAAAGACCTAATTACTGAGTATTATAAAGAAAATAGTATTAAAGCGCCCGATGTTAAGACATATTTGGATTTTGAGGAGATACTGGAGCGCGATGATATTGATGCAGTGGTTATAAACACGCCCGATCATTGGCATGTACCTGTATCGATAAAAGCTGCCAGGGCGGGCAAGCATGTTTATGTGGCCAAGCCGCTTGGATTGAGTTATCCGAATTATAAAATACTTGAAAAAGAAATGGCTGCCAATAATGTTCACTTTCATTATGGCACACAGCAACGGGCACAGCAGCATATGAAGGTGGGGATTGACATGATAAAAGAGGGCAAAATCGGAGAAATAGAAAGAGTTGAAGTTTGGTGCCCCGGCAAAAATCCGGTCGAAAATCCCACATGTAGCGAGGTTGCTCCACCCAGAGAATTTGATTTTGACAGGTGGACAGGGCCAGCGCCGTTAAATCATTATTGTCCCGATAGGGTAACAAATAATAGTTCGTGGTTTCAGTATGATTACAGCATAGGATTTCTTGCAGGATGGGGAGCCCATCCGCTTGATATCATGGTTTGGGCATTAAAGGATAAAGTAAATGGTGTTTATTCTTGCGAAGGAACAGGGAAATTCTGGGGTGAAGACGGTATTTATGACAACATTTTTTCGTGGGATTTGAATTATAAATATCAAAGTGGCCTTGAAGTTCATTTCGTCAGCCTTGATGTGGCAGAACAACAAGGCATGTTAGAAGATCCTGAAAGGGAGGATGGTAATGGCACTACTTTCTATGGTTCAAAAGGTTATATTTCCCTTAGTAGAGGAGAAGCACAATCAGATATCCCGGAGTTAAACCAAAAGTTGAAGGAGACTCCCATGAGCGGAGCGAATAAGATGGGGCAAATGTTTGTAGATATTATTGCAGGAAAAATCGAGGAAACCTGCCCGCTTGATGACGCAATTATTTCTGATACTATCAGCCATATGGGAGACATTGCAATCAGGAGTGACCGCAAAGTCACCTGGAATCCGCAACACGGAGAAGTTGTAGATGACCCCGAAGCAAACAGTCTATATATACGCAAAATGAGGCCTCCATATACAGTAAAGGAAGGTTGAAATAATGAAATGATTTAACTGCTTCTACAAAAATGATTAGGCGTTAGTTAGCGAGTTTAAATAACTAAAGTTTCACAGTTAAAAAAGATGTTGAATATCAGTAAAAAAATGGGAAAAGTAGCATGATTCGATGTTCCATATGAGAGATTAGAGTAATGGATCACAAGGGTCCCTAAAGATATGGTACTCTATCTTTATTCTACCGTTTATTGCGATAACATTAGGGGTGGGCTATGGTTTAACCACCACAGCAAGAATGGAGAAACTAAGACAGCAAAAGCTTAAAAAGCTTCATCTTATCACCGGCTCCGTGATGTTTGCGATTGGT
>JAGXLC010000302.1 GCA_018334875.1 Bacteroidales bacterium
GGGAAGAAGTATCATTTCGAAAGCTTTTTGATTAACGTATCCTGCAAATCAAAATAATTGTACTGCTTTTTCAGGCCCAGTTTTTTAATGGCCTCCGCTCCGGGCTCGGCAATAAAATCCCTGGACTGGTAATACATAGTGGTGTCCCATATGATCTTCTCTCCCGTGGCCCTGGGATCACCGGTTTTTAAGAGATAACCGTCAAGCCGCTGTGATAACTGCCTTCTCACCTTTTGATAATTCGCCTGACCGGCACAATTGTTCATCTGAAAGGGATCTTTGTTCAAATCATACAGCTCTTCGGCCTCACGTTTCAGAAAAGCTTTTTCATATAAAGGGCGCACATCAGGATCATCCTTATGCGTGAGCATATACATTTTGGTCGGACAGGGATAATGAAGCATATGGGCATCCACATCGCCAAACAGCGGTGGATCGCCGGCAGGCCACCGGTCGGGTTCATAGTTCCGGATATAAAGATAATCACGGGTGCGAATGGCCCGGCCCGGATACCCCATACCCAGTTGACGACAGAGGGCATGTCGTTCCCTGGCTGTATATACAGCATCTCTCCCGGGATCAATCTTCCCCGATTGGTTTGTAAATAAAAGTTTGGTAAGGCTGGTGGCCGTCATGGATTCCGGTATCTGCTCTCCGGCAAGCTCCAGAAAAGTGGGGGCAAGATCATTGAGGTTTACCGGATCATCAACCACCCGTCCTCCGGGAATTTCTCCGGGCCAGGCTATAATTAAAGGAATACGCGTGCCAGAGTCATAAAGATTGGCCAGGCCGCGGGGCATCTGCCAGCCGTTGTCACTGCAGATGACAATCACTGTATTCTCATATTCTCCGGCTTTTTTGAGCCGCTCCAGTAACTGACCCACTACATGGTCGAAGTGTTCAATATCATAGTAATAATCACAAATATCTCTCCGTATGGTTTCATTGTCGGGCAGATACGAGGGAATCTCCACGTCCGAGAGGTTCATGCCCGATTTGACCCCTGCCCCCTCTGTAAAGGGCCGATGCGGATCGGGGCTGCTCAGCCAATAACAAAAGGGTTTATCCTCGTTATTGGCTTCTAAAAACCGGTCGAAGGACTCATAGGTGCGGCCGCCATGATTATACCCGCGTCCGCTCATCTTCACGCTTCCCGGGCCCCAGCCCTTACCCTGGATTCCGACATGATACCCGGAGGCCTCAAGCATATCGGTATAGAAAGGGAATTTATCCGGCAACACGCCCCATAAATTGGCCCCCTCCTCCAGCCGCCAGATATCCTGGCCGGTAAGCATGCCGGCCCTGGCAGGTGAACAAGATGGAGCGGCACAAAAGGCTTGGGTAAAACGAACTCCCCGGCTGGCCACAGCATCAATATTGGGAGTTTTAACTACCGGATCACCATAACATCCCAGGTGATTCCAGGAATGGTTGTCGGACATGAGCAACAGGATGTTGGGTCGTTTTTTTCTTTTCGGTCTGTAATGAATGTTATTAGTTTTCAGACCTGCAAGCGCCACCGGTGTGAGTGACATGAACTGTAAAAATTCGCGGCGTGTGTAGTTTTTCATGGTTATATGTTTTTAGATGAATCTGGTGAATAAGTATGAGATGAGTCCGGTATAAAAATCTGGATTTTGGCTGATAAGGCGCTAAGCGGCTCTACTAAATCTCTGAAATCCAATAGATATTTTTTACTCAATTAGCTAAGTATAGCCGCTGAGCGCCTTTTTAGACTATACTCATGAGATATATTGAATACTGCCTTTAGCTTACCGATCCCATTCCCAGCCGTCCCGATAAGTATGTCTTACCCATTCACGGGCCGACTGATAAGCATCGAGCATTTTATGATCGGTATGAAACCTCGGGCGGCCTTCAACCTTTTTATATTCATGGGAGGTGACCACCTGAAGAGTCTCTTCCGGGCGGATGTTTTTAAACTCCATCTTTTCACCATCCCATGCCAGCTTTTTATGAAGTCCCTGAAGCCGGATGGCCAGATTGCCCATAAGTACCATCTCGGTGAGGGGACCGGCATATTCAAAATTAGAAGAAGCTTCCCTGCGGTTTTCAGGGGATTCCTTACAAGCCCGCACCCAATCCATCTCATGTCTTCCGCCTTCTTTACCCCAGGGACCAACTTTTTCCGAATGATCCGGAATGCGTTCCACCATTTCAGGAGGATCTGAATATTCCTTATCCACAGGCAGCAGACGGTAATTTACCCCGTACTGGTCGCAGATCAGTTTTCCCCGGGTTCCGATAAACAGGTTGCCCCCGGCTCCCATGGATTCTCCCGGAGGCATTTCATCAGGCCTGGGAGGCTTGAGTCCCCCGTCATGCCAGGTTACTTTTACTTCCGGGAAATTCACCTCCCTCATAGACGAACGCGGCGGAAAAGTATATTCTACCTGCGAGGCATTCGGGGCAGATTCTTTATACACGAGGGTGGAACTGGCCTGGGCATGGGTCGGATACTTTAGTTTTAAAGCATAAAACACCGTATCGAGTATATGGCAGCCCATATCGCCCAGAGCGCCGGTGCCGAAATCCCACCAGGCCCTCCAGCTCCACGGATGATAATCGGAATGGTAGGGACGGTCAGCAGCCGGTCCTATGAACAGATCCCAGTCCAGGGAATCGGGTACCTCCATTGACTTTTCGGGTGGTTCCAGTCCCTGGGGCCAGATGGGACGATCAGACCAGGCATGGGCTTCGCGCACTTCTCCTATGGTGCCATTCCATATAATTTCGGCGATTTTTCGCACATTGTCGTTAGAATGGCCCTCGTTACCCATCTGGGTGGCTACTTTATATTTTTCTGCTGCTCTGGCCAGTTGTCGGGACTCCCATACAGAGTGGGTCAAAGGTTTCTGGAGATAAACGTGCTTACCCATGGCCATGGCCTTGATTGCCGGGTGGAAGTGGGTATGGTCAGGGGTGGCAATCACGCAGGCGTCTATATCTTTTTGCTTATCCAGCATCCGGCGAAAATCCCTGTATTTTTTGGCACCAGGATATTGCTTAAAAACAGGAGCTGCATAGTCCCAGTCCACATCACAAAGGGCCACGATATTCTGGCCGATCATATTGGCCAGATTGGCCTTGCCCTTCCCTCCTATGCCTATCCCGGCTATATTGAGTTTATCACTCGGGGAAGTATGGCCCAGGCCACTGATTACATGGCTAGGTAAAACGGTTATTCCTACAGCAGCTTTGGCTGTAGATGTTAAAAACGTCCTCCTGGACATGGATTGTTGGGGGTTATTTTTCTTTGCTTTCATTTTGATATAGAATTATTTGACAACACAAATGATTTGGATTGTTCAGATTGTATCCTAATGGTTTATTCTTAAAAAGGCCCTGGTGCATTGATCGTGGAAGCCCCTTTATCTTCACCCGGTAATATCCCCCGGGTGCCTTTTTGAGGAAGGGGGTCCAGTGTCCTGCGATCATACCAGTCAGGTGTCAAAGAATCGGGTTGGGAATCATGGGTCACTTTTTCCCACTTTTCAAGCACTTTTCTCAATTCTTTCATTTTAGCCTGGTATTGTTCTTCTTCTGCCAGGTTATTAAACTGTTTGGAATCGTTCTCACAGTCAAAAAACTCCTCCCTGGGTTGGGGCTTCTCAAAAATTTGGTTTTGAAGACCGGTGAGCGAACCCTTTTCGTTTCCTTCAATCAATGACTGGCCCGCTCCTCCTCCAAGAACGTCGATGGCACCAATGTTGGAGCGCTCCCACAGGTTGTTTTCTATATATAAATACCGCTCTGTCCGAACCATTCTCTCATGGGCCATATAGTCATGCCAGTTATGCTCGGCAAAAACATAATTTCTAAAATCCTTCCCGGTATCCTCCAGTAAAGATGAAAAGCTTCTGCCCTGGAAGGTCTGGGGTATCTCTCCCCCGGCAAGATCTATAATCGTGGGTGCTATATCGATTACACTAATAAGACCATTACATATTTCACCTTTCCGGTCTATCCCATCAGGATAATGCACGACAAACGGGGTTTTTATTCCAATGTCATATAACCTGGTTTTTTCCCGGGGAAAGGGACGCCCGTTATCAGCCATTACAATAATGAATGTATTATCGAATACCCCCTGTTTCTTTAATTCTGCAACGACTTTGCCAACATAGGTATCAAAACGCGTGACTTCACCATAGTACGAGGCCAGATCTTTCCTTGTACTGTCATTATCTACCATATATTCCGGAACAACGACATCCCCGGGATCATACCTGACCGGATAATCACCGTCCCATGGCCGATGGGCATCATGAGCGGCAAACCACATGAAAAATGGTTTATCTCCGGGACGCTCCTTCAGATATTCAACCCACCTTTCTGATCCGCTTGGACCGCCTCCATCAAGGTGACTCCCCCCGGTACGGTTAAAGGCTTCCAATGCAGGACCGGAAGGTTTGTGGCCTGATTCGCCGAAGTGCCATTTACCAGCCTGTGCCGTATAGTAGCCGGCATCCTGCAATATTTCCGGAAACACTACCTGGTTCTCCGGCAGTGGGTAATGCAGCTCAGGCGCTCCTGTATTGTGCGGATATCTCCCGGTTATTATGCTCACACGGCTCGGGCTGCTTGAGCTGGTGGTTAGAAAGGCATTGGTAAATCGTATGCCGTCATCCGCCAATTCATCAGTATTTGGAGTCTCTATTACAGGATGTCCATAACAACCAAAATCAGTATAGGAAACATCATCGGCTATCAATATCACAAAATTTGGTCTCTCCTCATTTTCCCCGGAAGGTCTGTCCGTACACCCCTGGAGAAGGAAGCTTTTCAAAGCTATAGTAGCTAACACCAATCCCGAAAAATTTTTATTCATTTTCATATGTCTTTAATTTTCAACCGAAATAATTACATTAAAATTTATTGTTTGGATTTTGCTCCTC
>JAGXLC010000303.1 GCA_018334875.1 Bacteroidales bacterium
CGGCATGTCTCTACTCAGTTCTCGTCTTCTCCTTTTCCCGTCTTCTCATCTACCTTCGTGCAGTCGTGCCGTCGTTCCTTCGTGTCCTCGTGCCTTCGTGCCCTAAGCCCCGAGACGCAAACATTGCCTCTCTACTACTGGACAGCTCACTCACAACTCATTACTCACTATTCGCTCTTTCGCGCCCTCGTCCCATCGCGTTGTCGTGCAGTCGTGCAGTCGTGCCTTCGTGCAGTCGTGCCGTCGTTCCTTCGTGTCCTCGTGCCTTCGTGCCGTCGTGCCCTCGTGCTGTCGTGCCCTCGTGCCAGTCGTGCCTTCGTTACTCAAACCCTCTCTTCCTGGCTTCTTCCAGTATTTTCTCCGTTGCAGTGGCGCCGATGCGGGTTACGCCCAGTTCTCTGACGCGCAACAGATCATCCAGCGTACGAACACCTCCTGCTGCCTTGATCTGAACGGTAGAATCGCTGTGCTTTCTCATCAGCTTCAGATGATGGTCCTGTGCTCCCCTGTAAGCATACATTCCATTGGACTGCTTGACAAACCCGAAACCCGTTGAAGTCTTTACAAAAGCTACCTGGTGTTCGCTGCAAATCTCACACAACCGGATGATGTGTTTATCCTCCAGAAAGTCGTTTTCAAAGATCACCTTAAGTGACCCCCCTTCCTTGGTAACTGTATTATTCACTGCCTTGATCTCCTCCGATACATAATTCCAGTCTTCCCCCATAACCTTTCCGATATTCACCACCATATCAATTTCTTCTGCTCCTTTACGGGCCGCCTCTTCGGCCTCCAGGGTCTTAATCTGTATGGTGCTGTTGCCATGGGGAAAGCCAATTACGGCACAAATTCCAACACCGGTTTCCTGAAGCAAATCTACTGCCATATCGACACTATAGGGCTTGATACATGCTGTGGCAACATTGTATCTTATGGACAGCTTGCATCCGTTGATGATGTCATCATCCGTCATGGTAGGATGAAGCAGGGAGTGATCGATCATTTTAGCCAGTGTGTTGAGTGTTAATGATTCTTCTTTCATGATTTATGTGTTTTAATATTACAAATCGTTTTTTCAGGGAATGTAATTTATAAAAAAAAACCGTAAAAAAATTACAACTTTTTAACAATTAAACGTCTTATATGTATAGAGGTCTAACGGGAACTTTTTTAAAAATTATGAAAAGTACATGTTATAATACGTTGTCACTGTTATTCTTTATACTACTCATTGCTTTATTTGGTGGTTGTGAAAAGGAGGACTATACGCTTCCCGTTGAATTTAGACTTGATTTTACGATAAAAAATGAGCCCATTCTGGATGGCTCAATAACCATTGATGAAATTGGCTTAAGTTTGAATTCCATTGATATCAGCGGTTATAGAGAGCAGGGTGAGGATGTTTTTTCAACCAGGCGCTTTGATCAGGGGAAATTCTTTGAAATAAAACCCACATCACGCAATGCTACGGAAAAATTTGATATTCCCCATGGTATTTATAACCCCATCTCATTTTCCTATAACTTTCAACCGGATAATGAGGAAGATGATTTAATTGAGGATATATCTGAATGGCATGAAGATTTGGAAGAAGAGGATGATGATATGGAAGATGATGACCTGGAAGAGGATGATGACCTGGAAGATTTGCAAGAAGATTTGGGAGATATAATAGAAGATTATCTTGAGGATATACATCCATGCATCTTTGTGAAAGGCACATTCACCCATAATCAAAAAACCAAACATATTGTTCTGGTGGTTAACGACCCGCTGACTTTTGAAATTCCTGGTAAAAATAAGGAAGGAGGCTCAGAAGTAGTACTTGATAAAGAGCATGTGAACACTGGAAATCTTCAGCTTAATCCATCCTATTGGTTTTCCGTTATAACTCCGGAGATGCTAAACGATGCCTTCATTGGTGTGATTGACGATGAAAAGTATATCTTTTTAAGTAAGCATGTAAATAGCCCGATTTACAATTCTGTTTTTAATAGAATGGAGGAATCAACCATTTTAACAATAAATGAATAGGCAAGCTCTATTATGGAAAGGTCACATGAGGAAGATTTGAAATTGTTGAGCGGTTGCCTTGAAAATGATAGAAGGTCACAAAAACAGCTATATAGAAAGTACTTTAAGGCCATGTTTCAAATTTGTCTTTCCTACAGTGGCGATAGAGTTGAGGCAAAGGATATTCTGCAGGAAGCTTTTATAAAGGTATTTATCAACCTTGAAAATTTTAACTCAAAAAATTCGCTGGAAGGTTGGATAAGGCGTATTGTTACTAATACAGCTATCGACTACTTCAGGAGGAGGGAAAGACTTGTTTTTAAAGATGAGTTCCCTGATGAACCTGACGATGAGGAAAGTGGTAGCTTCTCATTTCAGGACCTCACAGACGACATCGTTGTATATTATATCAAACAGCTACCGGATGGTGCAAGAGTGGTATTCAATCTTTTTGCCGTTGAAGGGCTCTCTCATAAAGAAATTTCAAAAAAGTTAAGCATTACAGAAGGAACCTCTAAATCTCAGTATAAAAGAGCGAGAAATCTTTTGAAAAACTGGCTTAATGAATATATACTCAGCAAGCAATGAAAAATCACAAGTTTGACATAGAATATATCAAGTGGCTTCGGCAAGTTGATGTTGAAGAGGATAATGCTGTATGGGAGGAAATACAGTATGAACTTGATTTTATTGAAACCTGGGATAATATTTCAGTCCGGCTGGATGAGGTTAAGCCCCAAAAGGGCAAGGTGATTCAAATGAAATACGTGAAATCTGTTGCTGCTGCCGCCGCCTTTATACTGCTTATGCTTTTGCCGGTAAAATATTTTAATGAACAGGCTGTTCAACCCTCCATTATTTCAGAACAACAAAATACCGGTTTCAATCCACAGGAGGGATTCATATCGGATGAAGCATCTCCGTTAAGAAAGGAAAAGGCAGATATGGATTTAGCCAAAATGGCAGAAATTGAAGCTCCCCCTGTAATTCGTAATCTCAAAAAGCCCTCAGCGCATTTGGCAGATAGCGATCCAACAGCATTGGCAGAAGACAAAGATTTTGAAGACTCCGTTTTCAATGACGAGCAAATGGTTTTTGATAAAATTCAAAGCCGCTCTTTTGATGCTGATAGCCTTATAGCAAGCAATAATCCTCCTGCGGCGAATTTTCCGGAAAAGCAGACTTCTGTTGTTTCTGAGTCCGGCAAAGCTTCAGGTGTATCTTTAAGGGTTGTAGATTTAGGCTTGTTATATGGATACAAGAATACCTGGCTGTTGAACTATGAAACCCTTAATGGATTGAATCCACGCAAATTAGGAAGAACAATACCTGCTTTCCATCAGGATATTGGAGCATCATCTACATTGGAATTTAATGATCAGCATCTGTTTGGATTGGAATTTTTTTGGAAATCGGAAACAGGTCAGAACTATCAGCAATACATAAACGCAAATTTTGTTGATAGACAGATCAATTTGAATTACAGAAAGTTTCAGGCATTTTATATTCGTGACAACAACAAAATTCCAGGACAAGTATTGCTGGGAGGTTATATTGCAAAATTAACTTTAGCCCGGGAGATGCAGGGAAACACTATGTTTAGTGTTAATGACAACTATCACAACCTGGATTATGGCTTACTTGCCGGTTATCAGCTCAATATTGCTTTAAGAAACAAAATCATTATTAAGCCTGGCATTAGGGTTAACTATAATCTGATGAATATTTTTGAGGGCGATGATGTTATCCCCGCGTACCTTAAGAAAACAAGAAAACTTGCTGCCAGCTTCAATATATCCCTTTCATACAGGTTTTCTAATTGAATCTCGAAATTACCTGCCTGTCGGCAAGGCAGGGATATTAGAATTTTATTTTCTGCCAAAAAATCCACGAAAATATAAAGTAAGATACCAATTATAGAAAAAAAAGATCTTCTTATTACAACCTTTTGAAAGTCTTTCGTCTTATTATTAGAAACCATGTTAACCCCGACTTAGGTAGCCTGTCCCGAACTTGATTCGGGAAACTTAAATTTTTGAAAAAAATTTTAGTGAACTTAGTCGCTGTCGGAGACAGGAATAATTCTTGAATTATTCGGGTTAAATAATTATCAACTAAAAATCTACTACTATGAAAACACTAAATCTATTCAAAGCCGTAATGATCATATCACTGGCGGCATTTTTATCATCTTGCGAAGAGGATGATAATAATTTGAAGTCTGAGACTCAAACAGCAATTAAGTTTGGAGCAACCTATCAAACAACCAAATCAACCCTTGCAAAAAGTACGCATGCAGAGGGAGTAGTTATAGAAAGTTTTAAAATCAATATTGAGGAGATTGATATAGAGTTTGACGACGATGACCCCTTATTTGAAACCGATTCATTTGCTGACGATTATGAGTTAGATGGTCCCTTTGAAATAGACCTGATGAAGGATGGTAATGCCCTCGAAACTACCATTGTGAACGATTTAGAACTACCATCGGCAGCTTATGAGGAAATAGAATTTGAGTTCAGTGAGAGTGAAAATTCTACCTCTGATATGGATGGTAAATCAATATGGATTGAGGGTACAATTGATGGTACATCTTTCATTTTCTGGTCGGATGAAGAAAATGAGGTCGAAATTGAATTTGATGAGCTTGTAAATCTTGAAGAAGCCCGCAAAGCTGTATTAAAAGTATCATTTGAGTTAGGAAATCTATTTGACCCCGAAGCGGGTGGTATTGACATTACCTCCGCCACAGACGGTAACGAAGATGGTACCATTGAAATATACCCTGAGGACCCTGATGGAAACAGCGACCTGGCAGATTTAATTTGCGAAAAAATTGAAGATATAATTGAGGCCTTTGAAGAAGATGAGG
>JAGXLC010000304.1 GCA_018334875.1 Bacteroidales bacterium
AAAAATCATCAAAGCTCCGAACAACCATATATATACCACCAGCTTGCTCAACTTCTCTTTGATAATCTTTTTGTGCCTGGCTCTGCCTGTCGGATCCGATTTTGACCTCAATTTTTACAGAGCGCCCTCGAATTGTTGCCGAAATGTCAGCACTACCCTTCTTCATATTACTCTTTGCCCATTGAACACGCCCAATCTGACGTTTATAACCTACTGCATCAGTGAAGGTTTTCCTGCGGTCAATCCTGCGACCTGTAACTGATATCCGCTCCGCCTGGCCCCCGGTCATTCGGATGTATTCTATAATACATTTAGTTAGGCTATTGGCATCTTTATCCGTAAACTTCGGCGGAACCCTTGCCCCTTCCGGTAGGTTCGGATGGCTTTCGCGGTGCTTTTCTAAATACAACTTTTTTAGTTTTTTTATTGATTTTGTTGATTGCATAAATACTCCTTTATTTTATCTCTGCGAATATACTCAATATCATTCTCATTAATTCTATCTCGGCACCATGTAACCTCACGTAATTCATTGAAGTTATAAGGGTTTTCATTTTCTGGATCAACTTGTAGGTATATTTTTTCTGGTATGTTTTTCATCTGAATAACTCTCCTTGCCTATTTTTCGGGTTACTATAAATTATCTCAGTATCATACTTGCAACTTTCCAGAAAATCACTTAATCTCATGTGAAAGATTTGACCGTGCCAGCCTATCTCATTTCTGAAATAACCGAGATTAACGTCTTTCCAATAGGCAAAAAATAATTGATGTCCTGCTCCGTCCGGTTTGCTTTTTATGTCAATGTAAATTTTCATTCATCCCAAAAATTCGACCACTTAATCGGATCACCAATAACCTCCTGCACTTCTTCATGAAGATTATGGCTTGTCCAAAGATGTTCTATGCAAACCCGAACAGTCAGGGGCTTTAACCCCTGATCTGTTCGCAGATGTACAATAACATCTAATCCTTTTTTGTGACCGCAGAATATGCAGCCGTTCGTGAGGTTATTCATATTTCCTCCCTTAATTTCTCTTCTAATTGTTGAAGATCAATTAAATCCATTTCCATATCTTCTATTTTTCTTTTAAGTCCATCAATTTCACGGATGACATCTTGAAGGGCCATTTCCTGCCATTTGCAGTTGTATTTTTTTGCATTTTCTTCCCATTCCTCAACTAAAGAATTTATAGAAAATACATCAATTGTTTTTGCGACTTCTCTCTTTTTCATAAGTATGCCTCCAACTTTCTCATTTCTTCCTTAATAGCTTTCTTCAGAACTTCCAGGTTCTCTTCAATCTCTGACATTATCTCTTCATCTCGGTGAATCCGTTGCACGTTAACGATTTGCCGGCCACTTTCCATGATATGAATGTGCATAAGATCGACCCATTGGCGGCCACTAACATACATTTGGCCGTAGCATTGGTATGACTGCTCACGGCTCGGCTTAAAATTGTAATTCACGAGTTCCATTAATTGATTCCCGGTAATGACATTCTTAACTTCTAAAAGCCCGTCATTACTGACTAAGCTATCGGGACTCCCACCTACCCAATCATCTACCTCAAAAAAACCTCCGGGATGTACTTTCTGAAATGTCCTTTGTTCGTATGTATCTTTGCCAACTTGTTCCCGTTCATGCCCTGCCTCCGTAAATTCATTGCCGTTAAATTTTTCCGGGAATGACTCACCGGTTAGACGCTCGTATGCTATCTTCCTGATGTAATTCTGATAACCCTTTGTGGAGGGTTTCATGTTCATTACATCGAATTTTGATGAGGTGATTCTCCCAAGTCTAAGGGAGAACCACTGATCACTGTTTTGTTCTATATCATGAAACATTGCCCATCCTCCTTAAGATTTCATTATAAAATTCGACTGATTCCTTACCATTTTCCTGCGCCTGCTGGCACTCTTTCTGTATATCTTCCTTATCGCTACCCTGGTATTGATCGATAACATTAATTACCTCTTTGCGCTTTTCTGACAGTTCAGACCGGAACCGGTTTGCAAGGTTGTTATAACCGATCTGATCTTTACGGTTAATATCCCTACCAAACAATTTCCCCAAGTGTTCGGCGGCGTCTTTCAAGGCATAAGATTTAGCAGCAGGGGCGGCCATTTGAACAGATCCACTTTTTAGGGCATTAAAATCCGTTGCCCCAGCCCCCTGATCTGTTTGCAGTGGTTGCGCTCCTACCCCGTCCGTGTAGTTCCATTCGCCTGATAAGGGGTCTTTGTAGTGAAGTCGAATAGTAACCACAATACTATTGCCGAGCAGTTGAGTTTCTCTAACTTCCGGTGTCCATTTCTGAAAGACACGAGTAAGAAGGTATTCAACCCGCTCGATTGGTATGTATTGAACGTTTTTATGAACCGGGTGCTGTTTTACCCAATCCTGTTTAGGTGGTTGGTTCAATAAGATGTTAAGATCATTCTCTTTTTCACGGAGTTTTACATCATCGTATAGCTCCTGGATTTGTGGTAATTTTTGACTTTGTTCCATAGTTAGTTGATTTTTAATATTTAATACAAATATACGGTTAATTTTTTGGAGAAAAAATGATAAATGTCAGGTTCTTATAATTTCTATTAATTTTTCCATCTGTTCCTGATACCTCCTATCAACTTCCATCTGAGTCATAACTACCTTGCGGGCCCAGATAACAGTTGCATGATTGAACCCGGTTTTTCCTGACAGATCCAACAGATTATCGCTTTTAAAGTACCAGCATAGATAAAAAAATTGTTGTCGTGGTTCTACATATTTCCTGTGTCGCTTTTTTGTCAGCAGGAAATCCGGTGTTATATTATGGTAGTTGCATACAACGTCCATGATCTGTCCTGTTGTTTTGCCTACTTCTTTGACCTCACCATTTTTCTGAAGTCCTGGTATTACCATGTAGTTCATAATTCTAATAATTATCACAAAAAATTCCACATTCAATTGATTTCAATTTGCCGCCTTTCGCGTCAACTGGCAATTCGTCAAGGTATATTCGTTTTCCTTTATACTTTACCAATTTTGCCCCAATCCTGCGGCTTTGTTCTGCCCGATGCTGAAAGACATCTGGAAATTTTTTTCTTACAAGATTCCAATATGTAGGACTTGACGACTTTACACACCCTATACAATTAGCATTCGGAAAACCCAGTTTGTAAATTTCAGGGATTTTTATACCCTCGCTTCTTAAATAGTCAAAGCAATTGCCTTTCGTGATGCCCTCGTCAATTAAAATAGGAATCGTATTCTCCCGTTCTGCCCTGACAAAATTATCATAACGGTGCGCCTCGTCTGCCGTGAAACCTAATACATGATAGTCTATATCAACTCTTTTTTCAAATTGATACCTTGCTTCTTTTTTCAGAAGCATAGAGCAAGGCGCGCCTGCTATGCCGGACATATATTTGCGTTTTTCAAATATTTCTATGATTGAAGCATTAGGATAGTTTTCATTTTTTGCCTCAATAATTTTTTGTCCGATCCATTTTGAAACATCATCTTTGAAGCGCAAATTGTCCGAATGTTCTTCTTTTACCGGATTATTAACAATCATCACATTATTATCTTTGCCGTATTTCTCAACTGTTTTTTTGGCTGCTACCGCACTGGCAGCACCACAACTGAACCAGACTACTATTATTTTATTTTTCATAATTACCCAAACATTTGATGATAAATTACACTCAATTGATATATAAAGCCCGGTATAATAAAGGATACAAAAAAGTATATCCAACGCTGTCGCCAAAATTTCAGAATGCTTTTCGGAGCTTCGCTGCCTCGTTTTTTCATGCCAAGCCGCCAGAAATCATCCGTATAATAGTACAGATTGAATATACTTTCAATCCCGACTCCCGCAAAGGCAAGTACAGGTTCATCTATCCAAACAAATACGAAAATGGCAACGGAGACTATCAAACAGAATGCTCCGGCTTGTATATATCTTGCACTCCCATTAAGTCTTGAGGCATCAATAAATACCTTGAAAACATGGGGAACCTGGGCCATAATGGCGGCTACGATTAAGAAGATTATTAGGGTTTGTATCATAAGTTTAATTTTTATTTGTTGTGATTTAATCCTTTATTATATGCAGCATCTGTTTCGGATCTCATAATCCTTTTGATTTCTTTATTTGATGGCCTTCTTTCTATAATCATACCCAATACCTTCACATCTTCCTGTCGCTCCAGTATATACTTTGTAAGATAAATCGGCTTAAACGGCCTGTACCAAAACCAGAACCGTTTCTTATTTCTGACTTTCTTGAAACAAATAGCTCCAAAGAAAAAGTAAGCAAACAGGCACTCCCCGGGCTTAAGTGCCCGGGTCTGTTTCATGATAGTTTCCTGTACTATTACATCATTTTGCATCAAGTGTGTGAGGTCCATGACTCCTCCTTATTATCTGATTTAACAACTTCGCTATATGCCCGTGAAAGTTTCACAAAAAACTCTGCTTCGCGCATATAATTTATTTTGTTTTTTTCGTGATCGCTATTCATAGCGGCTTTCCATGCTGACTTTGCTGTATCGGCTGCGTGTTTAGCCTCTGATTGTAGTTCTGATCTTAGTTCTTGTGTCATAATTCTTTATAATTTTCAAGTTTCAAATATTCTCCGAATGAAAGAGGAAATACGTGTTCCTCGTTAATAAGATACTCATCATACAGGCAATCCTCGCAGTAATACTCTTTAAATGAAATAGGAGTGCCTCTAACGTCTTTGTCTATTTCCTTACTATGTGTCGCGGGCTTTCCGCACATACGGCAAATGGGATATGGCTTTTCTCCCATCTGCTCTTCTCGGTGTTTTTGATGTAGTCGTGTCATGATAGTTGATTTTCAATTATTTGACTTCGTTTTACT
>JAGXLC010000305.1 GCA_018334875.1 Bacteroidales bacterium
AATAAAACCAATATCTATGAAAAACAAAGTTAAAACCCGCTGGTATATGGTTGTCACCACTGTGATCATCCTTATCATCCTGACATTCACCCCGGCAGTAATACCTTATGGTCAATACAAGCCGGAACTTTTTGGGATTCCCTACACATTATGGACCGGTATCCTAATTGGAATGGCAATCGTTGGCCTCACCCTCTACGGGTCATTCATTTGTCCGGGTTCTAAAAGATGGGAGGAAAGCCAATGACTACCTGGTTTATCATCTTTGCAGCCATTTATGTCGGTTTGCTGGTATTTGCCTCGATAAAATCATACTCGCGACACCGCACAGCCGACGAGTTCATGCTGGCCAACAAGAGCATCACCTCTATCCTGGGATTTTTAACCTATTCTGCAGCTTTATTCAGCGCTTTCACCTTTATGGGGATGCCCGACTTTTTCAGAAACCACGGCGTTGGTGCCTGGATTTTTCTGGCCGTCTCCGATGCAGTGATGGTATTTCTCATCCTCTGGTTCGGATATAAATTAAGGCGCCAGGCAACCCGGTTTGGATTTAAGGGCATTGCCGGTTTGATGATGTCGTGTTTCAGGAACAAGTGGGCTGGCTACGCCCTTTTTACCAGCGCCTTTATCTTTCTTATTCCCTATGTGGCCATTCAGATCCGGGGCATATCCATCTTTCTTGATGCCACCCTTCCCGGTTCTCTTCCTGCCTGGGGATGGTCGGCCATCATTGTGACTTTTATGCTGATCTACAGTGAAATTGGTGGCCTGAAAGCCATTGTTTACAGCGATGCCATCCAGGGCCTTATATTGCTTACGGTGATATGGCTGATCGGGACAACTTGCATTGGATATGAGGGGGGAGTTGCCTCTTTATTCAACGGTGTGGAGGAAGTAAACAGCAAATTGCTTTCTACTCCGGGCCCCAATGGATTATTTGACAGGCAATTCCTCATTACCTCACTGATCGCCGTGGTTTTGATTCCCGTTACACAGCCTCATTTTACCATTCGGATCGCTGTAATGAAGAGCCTTCGGTCCATGCACAGGATGGCCATTGGAGTAGGTGTTTTTGCTTTGCTTATTATATTGCCGACCGCTTTTATCGGTATGTACGGAGCCATCAACTACACCGATGCCACCACCTCCAACTTTCTCTCGAATGCCTTGTTGTTTGATCAGGCAGATACTGTGGCGGCACTGGCCATCATCGGTTTGTTTGCTGCTGTGCTGTCCACCACCAATGCCCAGCTTTTTGCATTGGGTTCCGAACTGCGTTCGATCCTTAAAGGAAAGGAAAATAAGGTGATGATGTGGGCCAGGATTGGAATATTTATCTTCGCGGTGATCACACTGATATTTTCCACTTACATGAGTGATCAACTGGTGCTTTTGGCCCGAATGAGCTTTACCGGCACCTCCATGATGGCACCTGTGGTAATTGTGGGTGTGCTGGCAAAAGAAGCACCGGGCAAAGAGCTGTTTATTGTATCCCTTACAGCCCTGTTTGTATTTCTGGCTTCCCTGTTTGATCTGGTTCCGGCAGAAATTCACGGATTTCTGATTGAATCCATATTGTACATCGTGCTGGTCATTACCACCGCCTTATCATTGATCATCAGGAAAACCAAACTGCAAAAATCCTTATAAAATATGCCGCTATGCTACAAATCAACCAACAGTTAAACCCGGAAGATCTAAAATCCAAGCTGGATCGCTTCTGGGAGCTTTCCGGAAAGAAAATAAAGGATATTGAAGCCAACTACGATACTGCGCAGGGTTCGCCGGTCTACACCGTAAAAGGAAAATACACCACCCGCGGCTGGACCGAGTGGACACAGGGCTTTCAGTTCGGTTCTTCACTGCTGCAGTTCGATGCCACCGGTGAGAAGGAATTCCTGGAAACGGGAAGAAACAAAACGCTGGATATTATGGCTCCTCACCTCACGCACACGGGTGTCCATGATCACGGGTTCAACAATGTAAGCACCTATGGAAACCTGTTGCGCCTGATGGTTGAAGGCAAAACAGCCTACAATGAATGGGAAAAAAACTTTTATGAGCTGGCATTGAAAGTATCCGGTGCCGTGCAGTCGAACCGCTGGACCAACACGGCTGACGGCGGTGGATACATGTACACCTTTAACGGACCCCATTCCCTGTTTGTGGATACCGCCCGCACTTGCAGGGTACTGGCACTGGCCCATTCCCTGGGCCATGTTTTTTTGGGCGAGCATGACAGCCGCATCGACTTGCTTGACCGAATGCTCAGGCACATGGATGCCACGGCCAAATATTCCGTTTTTTACGGAGAAGGAAGGGATTCCTTTGATGAGTGGGGGCGTACCGCACATGAATGCATCTTCAATGTGAACGACGGGAATTTCCGCTGCCCGAACGCCCAGCAGGGCTATTCGGGATACACCACCTGGACGCGGGGACTTTCATGGGCCATGTGCGGCTTCCCTGAAGAGCTGGAATTCCTGGATACATTACCGGAAGACGAATTGAAAGCCTACGGCGGAAAAAAGACATTGGAAGAGCGATACCTGAAAGCTGCCCGGGCCACCTGCGATTTTTTCATCAACAACACACCCACAGACGGAATTCCCTATTGGGATACCGGCGCACCCAACCTGCATAAGATGGGAGATTATCTGAATCAACCCGCAGATCCCTATAACGATCATGAACCGGTGGACAGCACAGCGGCAGCCATCGGGGCCCAGGGTCTGCTGCGGCTGGGAAAATATCTCTCAAAAAAAGGAGAAAAAGAGGAAGGTACCAGGTATTTCCAGGCCGGACTGACGGTGGTCAGCCGTCTGCTGGAGGACACCTACCTGAGCACGGAAGATGATCATCAGGGCCTGTTGCTGCATTCCATCTACCATCACCCAAACGGGTGGGACCACATACCGGCGGGAAGCAAAATCCCATACGGAGAATCCAGCATGTGGGGCGATTACCACATCAGGGAGGTGGCTTTGTACATCCACCGGCTGATCAGCAATGAGCCCTACTACACCTTTTTTAACTGTTTAAAATGATTGTTTATGGCTTCGGAAATTAATGACACTTCAAAACTTTGCATTCATACCATCACCAACAAGCCCTGGGATATTGAAACGGCCGCGGCCAGGTATGCAGAGGCAGGCGTTAAAGGCATCACGGTATGGAGAAATGCCCTGGAGGGAAAGGATGTTGCAAAAACCGGTGAGATGATACGCGGCCACGGGCTGGAAGTAATCTCCCTCTGCCGGGGAGGGTTCTTTCCCCATGTGGATAGGCAAAAACGTAATGAGGCCATCGGAGAAAACAAGAAGATTGTTGAGGAAGCGGCAGCATTGGGTGCGCCCATGGTGGTGCTGGTATGCGGGGCCGAGCCCAAACAATCCCTGGAGGAATCGAGGAAGCAGATCCAAAATGGCATAATAGAAACTTTGGATCAAGCCAGGGAACACAACGTCAAACTGGCCATTGAGCCGCTTCATCCCATGTACGCCGACACCCGCTCGGCCATCAACACGCTCAGGCAGGCCAATGACATGGCTGAAGACATACAGTCACCTCATGTGGGCATTGCTGTGGATGTGTATCATCTCTGGTGGGATGAAGACCTGGAGCAGGAAATAGCACGATGCGGCAGGAACGGGAATTTAATGGCCTTTCATGTATGCGACTGGAAGGTACCGACAAATGATTTCCTGCTCGACCGCGGACTGATGGGCGAGGGATGCATCAATGTTCCACAGATAAGGGAATGGGTGGAAAATACAGGATTTAACGGCATGAACGAGGTGGAGATATTCTCGACTGCCTATTGGGAGATGGATCAGGATGAATACCTCGATAATATTGTAAAAGCTTATTTGGAATATGTGTAGTATATTAAGTTTGAGAGTTTGACTAAGAATTTAAAAGTTTGACAAAGAGTTTGATTGTTTGACAGGAGTTTGATATTCAGTTGGCAAGAGGCAGTTGGCAGTTGGCAAATCGGATAAGCCGCAGCTAGCAGATAAATATGATGATCACTGAAGGGATTAAGTTGGCAAGGGGCAAAAAGCAGCTTACTATATTGCAGAACCAAATTTAGGGAAATAGATATAGTAATACAATTGGTCCCGCATTCTGCGGGAGCAAAGAGCAGTTGGCAAGGGATGTAGCTACAGGGGGCATAAAAATTTATTGAAACTGCAAAAATTCAAAGTAAAAGTTAATATAGAAAATAAGTTGGCAAGGAGCAAAAAGCAGCAGTTGGCAAGGAATCCATTAAACTATAGCTGGCAGTAAAACTATAAATACTATAGTCATTAATGGTCATATGTTGTCATTAGGTGGTCATTAGATTGTATCTGCAGGAATTATAGGGCTTGGAGTTAGTTGGCAATGGACAATAATTACTTGACAATTGGCAAAGTGACAAAAAAGAATGTTAGAAATTGACAGGATAATAGAACTATAATATAGTCATTGTTTGTCATTAAGTGGTCATTGGCAGTCATTATAGGATGATTAAAAGTTTGATTGTCGAATTAAAAAGCTGGAATCCAGCGAAAGACTTAAGAATTTCTGATTTGCCAACTGCTTTTTGCCCACTGCCAACTATTTGAACCTACGGGCCGATAACACATCTACGAAAACAATCAATGACCATGAATGACAACGAATGACAATAAATGACAGCTTATTCAACTGAAAAACGATAATCATCTAAACAAACAACAAAATCTTAAAATATGAAGCAACACGAAACAGGCATCATTATGAACGGCGTTACCGGGCGCATGGGCACCAATCAGCATCTGATGCGCTCCATTCTGGAGATCATTAAGCAGGGTGGCGTTAAGGTAAGCTCTACAGA
>JAGXLC010000306.1 GCA_018334875.1 Bacteroidales bacterium
ACATAGAAAACATAGAACAACACATAGGAATGAAATATGAAAGTAACGAAGATTTAATGATCATTGACAATCAAATATTTAAAATCTTAAAACTCTTGTCAAACACTCAAAACTTTCAAACGCTTCAACAAATGACCACAAATGACCATTTGATGATATGCAGGAATTTTCTCCCTGTTTATATAGTATCACTTTCTTAAACGCAACTCCACCGAAAGCGTATTGGTCTTGTTTTTCTCAAGCAAGTACCTCGGTATGTGAATTTCCACCCGCTTCAGCCCCTCGATTCTTTTGTCATACTCGAGCGGTGGAGGATCCATAGCAACTACAGAAACAGCCAGATTGGAAGGCTCAAGAATTTCCAGTTTCAGTTCTTTCCCATCCTGCATCAGTATTGCACCAGTCTCGGTAGTCTGAACCTGTGCCTGCGTCATCATTCTCCAGGTCACTTTTTCCGTATTGTCGTCCGGAACCATTTCGTCGATAATTCTTAAACTACCTGCATCCTGCTTGACAAACGTTCTTTTGGCATCCTTCAGTTGACCCTGAAAGACCTCATGAAGATCCAATGTAACCGATTGCGGAGGTTCATCCACTGCAAACGCTTCAATCGGTGCATAGCCTTCAACCCGGTGCAGTGCATTATTTACCGTGAGCGTGCTGTGGTTGTGGTTGTTCTTGGTAAGCAGGGTCCAGCGTTCACCGTCCTGGCTGCTGTCCCATAATCCCGATCCTATGATCTGCTCCAGCTTGTTGTATCCCTGGCTTCCCGGATCGATCGACCAGCGAACGCCACCGGCTTCAAATATGAATGATCCCACATCCATATTGCCATGATTAACAGAGGCGGACCCACCTTTAACGCCCAGGTAAAATCCGCTTTTTTCATTGGGTTCTGCCCGGAATATGGCAATTGGGTTTTCGCCTTCTCCTTTCCAGTAAACAGGTGGTTTTCCATCCTTTTTTCTTTCGTAACCTGCTATCCAGACCAGCGTAGTTGGGGCCAGACGGGAAAGGTTTTCATTATTTTGCCTGGCTTTTTTAGTGAGGTCAAGAAATTCCTCCCGGTCGAGATACATGGAGTTGCCGGTTTCTTTGGCAAACCACGACAACAGGCCCCATGTGCCCAGATCAATTCCGCCCAAACCCGCGTCCGAATAGTTGAACGACCATCCGGAAGGCGCTTCTGTAAGCAGCCTGTAGGTAGCGCTTTCCATAAATCCAGGGGATTCGGGCAGATTAAAATCCGTGCCTAGGGCAGAGCGGAACATGTCAATGGCGAGCACATTGTAGGAAGTACCGTATCCCCAGTAGCTCGGGCCTTCGGGATAAGTTCCGTCCGGTGAGTATCCGGCCATGGCAAGAGGGAGCTTATCCACAGCCCTTGAAAGAATCCGTGCGGCCAGTTCAGGATGATTGTCTGCCGTGACGAGCGCCGCGGCCGACAAGCCGCCATGACATACTTGGTTCCAGTTGTGGTGCGCATCGATCCACCAGTTGTAGCTTTCTTCAGTGAGACTAACTTTTAATGCCTTTTCGGTCAGTGCTGTATTGGCCTTTTTAACAGTTGGTTTGGAAAGCCATTCTCCGCACCAATCCAGTCCCAGAGCTACTGCGTATGACATTTCCGCTACGTCCAGAAAATGAGATGGATTCCAGTCGGAAAATCCACACACGGCATTCATTTCTTCTTCCAGGCGGGTTAGGTATTTTTCGTTTCTACTTATACGATATACCAGGGCCAATGTACCGATCCGTCTGACTGCCTCCCGGGAAACGCCCAGCAAACGCCTGCCTGTTTGTTCCCGCTCCAGCAGTGGTTTCATATAGATGGCCTCTGCGCGCTGTGTCAGCAATTTGAAGTATTGTTTTGCTATGGAATCCTGTTGGATGCTGTGTTTAATTTTTTGCTCTGTTTGATCATCCAGAAACAACCTGGGCGCATCTTCTTTTAGGTTCTTCGTTAGCCAGTAAGCCTCTACGGGATTATTCACCACATTTTCTCTGATCCACCGGGCATCCACCCCGGAATGCTGGCTCATTAGCATACTATGTGAGAAAATGCTCAATAAAACAGCCAGAAATAGTTTACTCACAAAATGATCGGTCAACATCTCAATTATTTTAAAGAACAACTGTATAAAATGATGTAAAATTAATTGAACGCTGCCGCGTTTCCGAAGCAGCGCTCAATCCAATTTATTCATCAGAAACTTCACTGCCCCACCAGTTGTTTCCGGGGTTAAAATCTTCAGACAAAAACTCCATCCTTTGCTCTTCAAGACGGGGAAGCAGATTGTTTTCAACTTCCTCGAGATGCTGCTTTTCGAGCTCAGGATCATGCTGCGGATCTTTTTCAGGATATCGGGCATCCATTTTTTCCAGATGTTCATTCAATGCCTCAGCAAGTTCCTTGCTTTTTTCCGGTCGCTCAGCGGACAAATCGGTTGTTTCTGAAAGGTCATCGCTTACATTATATAATTCATTTCGCCCGTCTTCATAGTAATGAATTAATTTCCAGTCGCCCCTTCTGATTATGGAGGAAGGTTGGCCTCCCTGATTTCCATAGTGCGGATAATGCCAGTAAATATCCCTTTCTTCTATTTTATTACCCTTTAAAAGGGGAACAAGGCTTGTTCCTTCATTATGTTCGCCAGGTTTTAGATCTTCGCCGACCAGGTCAAGAACCGTTGGGTAGAAATCCGTGTTGTTGACAGGGACATCACATGTTTCACCATCTGTCAGGCCGGGTACTTTGATAAAGTAAGGCACCCTGAGTCCTCCTTCATACTGATAACCTTTTCCTCTGAGTAAGGGTTTATTTGTGGTGGCATAATCGTCGCCGGCACAAACCCCGCCATGGTCTGATGTGAACATAACAATGGTATTGTCGTCAAGACCATTTTCTTCCAGTGTTTGAAGAACCTGGCCAACGGCATCATCTACATGCTCTACCAACCCTGCATAGATGGGATTGTCCTGTATCTGTCTGACGGGCAAAAAGTGGCCCATTTCAAAACCTTCTCCTTTGGGAGCAATACCCATTTCATCAGCCTTATCCCGGTATTTTGTCCAGTTTTCCTGAGTTGTTTGAATGGGAGCATGAACCGCATAAAAAGATAAAAAGGCAAAGAAGGCGGTGTCTTTGTTTTGTTCAATAAAGGAGTTCGTTTCTTTGGCGAGTTTTTCAGGTAAGCTCATGCCTTTCTCATCTTCATGGTCTTCCATCTTGGGATTGTTGAAGGGAGAAAAGTAGCCACCCGTGTATGGGCCTCCGGCTTCAAAGCCTCCCTGGTTGATATCAAAGCCATGGTCTTCGGGATAAGAACCTTCATCGCCCAGATGCCATTTGCCGGCGAAAAAAGTTTTGTAGCCTGCTTCTTTCATCGCCTCTGGCCATGTTACATACTTATGGGGAAGATGATCTACGTATTCGGGGGGCAATAACTTATTATGTCGTCCTTGTTCCCTCCAGTCTTCTCCGGTTCGGGCCCCGATCCAGTCGGTAATGCCATGCCGGGCTGGTGATTTACCGGTCATTATACTGGCCCGTGAGGGACTGGATACCTGGCTGGCTGCATATCCATTGGTAAAATTCATGCTTTCACCGGCAAGCCGGTCAATGTTGGGAGTCTCATAATATTCGCTGCCCGTGCAGCTAAGATCATGTTTGCCTAAATCATCAACAATGATGTACAAGACATTGGGTTGCTCACTTTCCTCTTCGCTTTCGCTGATACACGATGATGTAAAAAGGGGTAGTGCTGCCGCTCCTGAAAGGAGCATTGTGACATTTCTGATGGTGGTTTGCATAATGTTAGACTGTTATTTCATGTTTGTGTTTTGATCCATAAATATAAACATTATAGATTGCTTTTCCTATTCATATTTAAAATTTTTAGGGAGCAATTCCCTTTCCAATTTCATTGTGGTATTCTCTTTGAACTGGAATACCAATCTTATGTCAATCCTCCGTTGCAACATTTCATTGATTTAATAATTTGAACCCGCTATTGGGTTTGATTCCATATCACATTGTGATCTTTTAACCCATTATAATCTTTGCACTGTAAATCCGCCGTCCACCATGATCACTTCGCCGGTGGAATAGGGGAAATCGCCCCGGGCAAGGGATCTGACTACCTTTCCAATATCTTTGGGCTGACCCCACCGCCGTTGGGGAACCAACCCTTCGCCAATCAACTTGTCGTATTTATCTTTAACAGTTGCTGTCATGTCCGTTTCAATAATACCTGGCCGAACCTCATAGACCGGAATATCATATTCTGCCAGACGAACGGCAAACAATGAGGTGATCATGGCCATGCCTGCCTTTGAAATGCAGTATTCGCCACGGTTTACCGATGCAACCGTTGCAGAAAAAGAACCGATATTGACAATGCTGGCAAAAAACCGGGAATCGCTATTTTTCCTTTCGATCATCCAGTTGGCTGCTTTCTGGGTAAGAAAATAGGGGCCGTACAGGTTGGTTTTTAATACCCGGTCGAAGCTTTCTTCGGTGTTTTCAAGGATGTCCTTCCGTTCTTTCGGGGGTATCCCGGCATTGTTCACCAGCATGTTCAGGTGACCGAGCTTTTGTTTGACCTTGTCCAGGATGTGATCTCTTGCCTCCGGCTGGCTGACGTCACCCTGACAGTAAATGACCTCCGAGCCGGTGGCCTCTAACGACTGAATAACATCCTGTACCGAGCTTTCGTCTCTTACGCCGTTAATCGCAAGGTCGAAACCTTCTTCGGCAAGGGCTTTGGCAATACCCAGACCAATACCCCTTGAACCGCCTGTTATTAAAGCTGTTTTTTTCATAAGAACTGGATTTTATTAT
>JAGXLC010000307.1 GCA_018334875.1 Bacteroidales bacterium
GCTGTTACATCAAGTATTGTGGGCAAATTTGGTTTTCCCCGCCGTTCTGCATATTCGGCTTCAAAACATGCCCTTCAGGGTTTCTATGAGAGCCTGAGAACCGAGATGGACGGACGTAATATCAAGATCACCATGATCCTCCCGGGCCGCATCCGCACGAATATTTCCCTACATGCACTGAATGAACAGGGAAGTGAGCATGGAGTAATGGACCCGGGGCAGATTCAGGGAATGCCTGCTGATATATGTGCAAGGAAGGTGTTAAGGGGTATTAAGAAACAAAAAAGGGAAATATTGGTGGGTGGTAAGGAATTGCTTATGGTGTATATCAGAAAATGCTTCCCGTTTCTATTTTATCCCCTCGCGAAGAAAGCAGGTGAGCGTTGAAGATATTCCGGGAAGGCAGCGGATTGTTTGCCGAAAAGCCTGTGGAAACTTTGGATCAGATTAAATTTTGTGTATTTTGCACCTCTATGAAAAAGGAGAATCGAATGAAAGAAAAGACTATAAGCGGTATACAGCAGATTGGCATTGGTGTAACGGATCTTATGGAGGCATGGAAATGGTATTATGATGTTTTCGGTGCAGATATCCGTGTTTTTGAAGATGAAACAATTGCCGAGCTGATGCTCCCTTATACTGGAGGTTCTCCTCAGAAAAGGCATGCTGCCCTTGCCTTTAATTTACAAGGGGGAGGTGGTTTTGAGGTTTGGCAGTACACCGAACGTACGCCTCAAACAGCAAATTTTAATATTCAGCTTGGAGATTACGGTATCTATGTTGCCAAGATCAAATGCAAGGATGTCGAGGCAACCTATGATCTGTTCAATTCGAAACAGATCGATGTATTAAATACTCCCCAAAAGGCTCCTGATGGCAAGAAGCGTTTTTTTGTGCGCGATCTTTACGGAAATCATTTTCAAATGGTAGAAGGGCATCAATGGTATAAGGATGAAAATAAGCTTACCGGCGGAACTTATGGAGCATTGATCGGTGTATCCGATATAGAGAACTCACTGAACGTGTATAGGGATATCCTCGGTTATGATCAGGTGATTTACGACGAGGAAGGTACTTTCGACGACCTGAGAAGTTTACCCGGCGGAGATCATCAGTTTCGTCGGGTTTTACTGACACACAGCAACCCAAGGGAAGGAGGCTTTTCTCCTTTGCTGGGGAATTCAAGAATCGAGTTGCTACAGGTTAAAGACCGAAACCCTCAAAAGATCTATAAAAATCGTTTTTGGGGTGATCCGGGGTTTATACATCTTTGTTTTGATATTCGGGGTATGGATGTCCTGAAACAGGAATGTTCGGAAAAAGGACTTCATTTTACCGTAGATAGCCATATTAAACACAATCAGGATAATAGTTTCGATATGGGGGATGCTGCCGGCCATTTTTCGTATATTGAAGATCCCGATGGGACGTTGATTGAATTTGTGGAAACCCATAAAGTACCCATCATTAAGAAGCTTGGTTGGTATATCAATTTGAATAAAAGAAGTCCGCATAAATCTCTGCCAAACTGGCTGATCAAAGCCCTCTCCTTTAACCGGGTGAAATTTTGATCCCGATTACACCTTTCATTAGTGTAACAGTTTATTAAAAAATTGAATTTCAAATTAATTTATATGCCAAATTCAGGAACTGTGCCCTTATTACCATGGAACCCGCATGTATTATTCATTGCCTTGTTGTAAAGGTTCCTGGATGCGGGTTTCATTAAAATATTTAAGAGTTGAAAAATGTCTGTCATTATTTATTATTTTTATTCCTCTAAAGTAGGAATAATGTTTGGAGGAACTTTCCCGTAGCATTAACAAATGAAGAAGATGGATATTTTTTTATACCTGTAATTTGGAAATTCCGAGGAATATGTTTTTCAATAGATTATTCAGAGATGTTTTAAATTTTATAAACCTTTTCAGATATAAGTTTGTTTTAAAAATCCCGTTTTTATTCAGTCATTTATTTGCAAAAATGGAAGATAAGAAGAAATCCAGATTATATAAACAGTACGCCGAGGTAGAAGGCAAGAAAAAAGAGGAAGAGCGTATAGGTTTTGCCCATCGGTTTGCCAGCCGTGCCAAATATTCAGTCGAAGATTTCCTTGAAGGCATGGGAGAAGAGTATAATGAAACCGTTGAGATGTCGCGTTTTTTCTTTAAATTATTGGAGGAAAAATTGCAGCTCAGGGAAAGAGAAACACCTCCTTCAAAAGAGGAAGTAAAAAAGGCAATCGAGCAGTTAAAAGATATGGGCCGGGTAGGGATTTTTGCATCGGTTTCCATTCTTCCCGGCGGCGGATTGTCTCTGTTGGGTCTGGAAATACTGGCCAGAAAGTTCGGCATCAAAAATTTTACATTCATCCCCTCATCCTTTCGTAAACGATTATATAAAGAAGACTACAAAAAACAGAAAGACGGGAAAAATAATATGGACCACCCTGCTGATTAGAGTATGTCTGTAAAGGCAAAAGACCAGAGCTATTCTTATAAATGATCTCTTTATTACTTTGCATTTGCTCTCAGTGAAGCTCTGATTGTTAATTATATAATCTCAACAACGAAGAACCTGAAGGAAATCCCTGAGAAAGTCCGAGGACTTTATGGGAAAACCCTAACCCAGATAAATTGGAACTTAGCATAGCGATCTCACAGCCTGTCCTGCTTGGCGGGAAACGTAGTGAGTATATCCTAAACAAATACTAATGTTCAATCCGTCATCTGACGGAGGCCAAAACATTTTATTCAAACTTAGTTAAAACAGAACCGAAGATTTTCATGAGTGCTCTTTGTATATTGGTTTGTTTTGAAATTTCTTTGTTTGGTCATTTGATATTGTTTAGAATTTCGAAATTAGATATTAGAATTTCATCTTCTGCTAAAAAATGCAAGAAAATAAAAAGTAAAGTCCCACTTTGTCAGCGAACTGCTAAAAATTCTTCAATTTATAAGGCCTTCCTGTAATATATCGGCTTTTTATGTGTCGAAAACATAGAAAATAATTTTGTTGCATCAGAAAACTAATTTTTTGCTATGAGAAAAGTGTTATTAGGTTTGGTTATCTTTTTTATGAGTCCGGTGATTTACGCACAACAATCCGGAGGAGAAGGTGGCCCTCCGCCCGGAAAGAACGGCAGTCTTCAGGGAGAAGTTTTGGTTAAGGACGACGGCCCGTTGGAATATGCCAATGTAGCTTTATACCGAAAAAAGGATTCCTCCCTGGTTACCGGAACAGTAACCGATGCTGACGGAACGTTTGAATTGGAGAAGGTCCCGTTCGGTAAATACTACCTTGAGTTAGATTTTATAGGGTTTCAGAAGCAGGTGATTTCTGATGTAACTGTTAATCCCGATAACAGGAATGAGGATATGGGCACGGTTTACCTGGCAGAGGCCACTCAGGATATTGAAGGTGTGGAAGTGACCGCTAATCGCCCCCAGGTGTCTTATCGGGTGGATAAGAAGGTTATCAATGTGGATGAGGATTATACATCCCAGGGAGGATCGGCTGTTCAGGTGCTGGAGAGTGTGCCGTCCATCCAGGTGGATATTGAAGGAAATGTTGAGTTGCGCGGCAGTTCCAATTTCCGGGTGCTGAAGGATGGAAAGCCTACCGTGCTTGAAGGCAGCGATGCATTGCAACAAATTCCGTCCAGCATGATCGATGATATTGAGATCATTACCAATCCTTCGGCCAAATATGACCCTGAAGGAACGGCCGGCATTATCAATGTAATCATGAAAGAGGGCCGGCAATCCGGCCTGAATGGAATGATTAAGGCTTCCGCAGGAACGAACGATGCTTACGATGCCAACGCCAACCTGAATTATCGCCTCACTGACAAGATCAATCTGATCACAAACCTCAGTTACCGTGATTTTAACTTTGATATGGAGGGAATCAGTGAAAGGGCCAGCTTCAATGGAGATACTACTTCTTACATTGACCAGATCATGGACAATACCATGGGAAGAGGGGGCTATTCATTCGAAGGAGGTATTGAATATAATTTTACGGAAAGCAGTTCACTTTCTTTAATAGGAGATGTTGGTTCTTTCGGATTTGAAAGAGGCGGAAGCACCAAAACAGAGACTTATACCGGGCCCGGCACACATCATAATTACGAGTTGGCCAGTAATACGTCTGATATGAACCGCAATTATTACAACATCAATCTTGATTATCAGAATAGATTCGACAAGGAGGATCATGAGCTAAGTGCTTCTGTTTCCCTCAGGGGTGGTGACCATGAAGACTTCAACAGGAGGGAGGAATATCAGACCGATTCCGATTGGAATAAGAACTCTGATGACCCTTTTCGCCAGAGAATAGAGGAAACAACTTCCGGAAACCGGATACGAACGAAGTTGGATTATACCCATCCCGTTTCTGAAGAAGGTAAGCTGGAAACAGGATATCAGGGAAGATACCATCTAAGAAATCAGGATTATCTGCTTAAAAATTATCAGAACGGGCAATGGTTAATTGACGATGATTTTACCAATGATGCTGACCATACAAGGATGATACAGGCATTGTATGCTACTTATTCCGATCAGATGATGGGCATTGAATACCAGTTGGGAGCGAGAGGCGAGTATACCAATCGTTTGCTGGAGCAACAAATAATGAATGAAACCTATAGGATCGAACGGTTTGATTTCTTTCCCACTGTACATTTAACAAGACGATTTTCCGGTGGTGACCAGGCTTTTGCCAGCTACAGCAGGAGGATAAGAAGGCCCCGGGGTTGGTTCATCGACCCGTTTAAGAGCTATATGGACCGGTATAATGTAAGACAAGGCAATCCTGCCCTGGAGCCGGAATATACC
>JAGXLC010000308.1 GCA_018334875.1 Bacteroidales bacterium
GATAAGGTTCCTGAAAAAGCCGATGCAGAAATAGAAAAGATATTGAAAGAATCGGAAGAAAGAATCAAGAAGGAAGCGGGCAGTAAAGCCCAGAACAAATAAAAGAAAACAGGAAGCAGAAGTACAATTGCCTCTTCTTGCTTCCTGCTTTTTCCTGAGTATTAGATGGGAATTGTATGGATCGATATGTAATAGGGATAGATACAGGAGGAACTTTTACCGATGGAGTGTTGCTCCATTATGAATCGAGAAAGGTGATTTCTGCGGCCAAGTCACTGACCACAAGAGAGGACCTTAAGATTGGTGTTATCAAGGTTTTGAAAAAACTAAACATTAAGGAGGAATATAGCATCAAACTTGTGGGTATATCAAGTACTTTGGCTACCAATTCCGTGGCTGAAGGTAAAGCCAGAAAGGTCGGATTGCTGTTGATTGGTTATGACCAGGATTTGGTAGAACAATACGGTCTCACGGAAAAGCTTTCTACCGAAAACATTTCCTATTTTAAAGGCGGCCATAATGCCCAGGGAAACGAAGCTGCCCCTCTGGATGAAGAAAACATTAAAAAATGGATTCAGGAAAAGGAATCTGAGTTTGATGCTGTGGCAGTATCCAGCTATTTCAGCCCGTTAAACCCTGAACATGAAGAGCGGGCTTTTGAGATTATCAGAGAGCAGACTGATTTGCCTGTGGTAATGGCCAGTCAGCTTTCTACAAAACTAAATTCAATAAAACGGGCGGCAACTGCGGCTATCAATGCATCTTTGGTTGCGGTGATGCAGGATTTTATTCAGGCTGTACAGAATTCCCTTCAGGAATTGGGCATTGAGGCCCCTCTTATGATTGTGCGCGGTGACGGCACGATGATGCCTTATACCGAGGCGGTGCAGAAACCGGTAGAAACGGTTCTGTCCGGTCCGGCTGCCAGTGCAATAGGAGGCAGATTCCTGGCACGTGATGGCAGTGCACTTGTTATTGACATGGGCAGTACCACTACCGATATGGCTTTGGTTAAAGATTCCAGAGTGGTGGTCTCCGAAGAGGGAGCCAAAGTGGGAAATACCGAAACGGCAGTTGAAGCAGCAAAGATCAGAACCATCAGTGTGGGCTGCGACAGCAGGATTTCCTATAACAAGAAGAAAGACATACTTATCGGGCCCGACCGGGTCAGACCGCTTTCGCAGATTGCCTATCATCATAAAAAAGTGGCCGGCGAAATACAATCGTTGAAAAATACAACACAGATCCGGAAAAACCTTTTTGATATCGAATACTGGTACTTGCATAAGCCTCTGGATGAGCATACTCTGGAGGGTTTAAACGAGAAACAAAGAAAAGCAGTGGAGTTAATTGCAGAACCTCATCGCCTTTCAGATCTGCTGAGTAAAGTGGGTGTTTTTCATCCTTCTCACCTACATCTGGATGGGTTGATACAGGAGGGGAAAATTGAATGCGCAGCACTCACCCCTTCCGATTTGTTGCATGTGGAAGGCGGAATGAATATGTGGGATGCCGATACCGCGTTCACGGCCACAGATTACTATTGCCAGGTATATGGAGTAAACCGTAAAGAATTTATAGAGACGGTTTTTGATAAGATAGTAGATATTATTGTGGAAGAGATACTCATATTCCTGGCCTGTCAGAATCTGGATTACTCCAGGATGCCCGACAGAATTGACGGAGAGTGGGGTAAATGGATGCTTCGGGAAATTCTCCATAGTGATAACAATTATCTTTCTATTGATGCGGGAAGCCGTTTTCCCGTTATCGGAACCGGTGCGCCGGCCAGGCATTTTCTTAAGCGGGCAGCCAGAACGGTTCACGCCAAGTTTATATTGCCTGAGTTCTCAGAAGTAGCCAATGCCGTGGGTGCCGTTTCAGGTTCAGTTTCTGAGGTTCGTGAAGCCATAGTATTTGTACGGGAGAATGAGATTCAGTATTCCTATGTAGTCAAATTTGGAGATAGAAGCAAAAGTTTTGAACAGTATAGGGAGGCCTGCGATTATGCTGAGAATATAGCCAGAAAACTGGCCAAGGAAGCAGCGGTGAAATCCGGAGCTACAGATCCGTATGTTGATGTGGAACGTAAAACCGAAGGTTCTTTAACCCGTTTCATAGCGAGAGCCGTTGGAAATCCGAAATTGTCAGAAGTGCAAAACGTGGAAGACTAAGCTTGATTATGAAGAAGATCATTGCCTGTGGCAGCATAAGTCCCGAGTTAGAGCGACTCCGGGAAGGTCATCCCGAGGTGGATATTCAATATCTTCCCCAGAATTTGCATCGTGCTCCCGATAAGATGAAAACCTATATACAGGAAACACTGGATAAGCTTACCGGGGATTATGAAACGGTAGTTCTGGGTTATGGTTTGTGCTCCAATGGCATTGTAGGGCTTAAAGCCCCGGAGCAGGGACTTTATATACCCCGGGTACATGATTGTATCGCATTGTACCTTGGTAGCCGGGAGGCCTATCATAGAATATTTAAACAGCACCCGGGCACATACCACCTGACCAAAAGCTGGATATTGAATAAGACGGACCCGCTGGGACTGGTGGAGAATGAGTATACTGAAAGGGTGGGACCCGAAATGGCGGAAGAAGCCATGCAAATGGAGATAAAAAATTATGATTACATCAGTTTTGTGAATACGAATACCGATGATGTGGATAAATACCGCGAAAGGGCCCGGAAAAATGCCGAACATTTCAATAAAAAGTTCATTGAATATAAGGGGTCGGATGATTACTTCAGGAAAATGTTGTTTGGTCCTTACAAATCCCCGGATTTTATATATGTATCACCCCATAATGAAGTGAAACAAAAAGAATTTTTAAAATAGGAGGAAATAAAATGCAAATAGTAGGAGAATTGATCAATGCAAGCCGAAAAAAAATTCGGAATGAGATCAAAGAAAAAAATTATGATGCCATAGCACAGGTGGCGAAAGACCAATATGAACACGGCGCCGATTTTATTGATGTGAACGCTGGTATTTTTGTCGGTAAGGAGGAAGATTATGTCAAATGGTTGATCGAAACTGTTCAGGAAAATGTTGACGCGCCCTGCTGTATAGATACCCCGGACCCGAAAGTCATTGAAGAAGCGGTTAAAGTCCACAAGGGAACACCGATGCTGAATTCCATATCTCTGGAAAAAGACCGCTATGATAATATGTTGCCTGTAGTGAAAGGCAAAGATATGAAGGTGATCGCCCTTTGTATGAGTGATGAGGGAATGCCTTACACCAAGGATGATCGGCTTAAAATTGCAAACAAATTGGTCAACAATCTTGTTAACAATAACGTGCCGCTGGAAAATATTTATGTTGATCCCCTGGTACAGCCTATCGGATCGGGAGACAATTTCGGTATTGAGTTCCTCAACACCATTGAAGCCATTCATCAGGAATATGAAGGAATCAATACCGTTTGTGGTTTGTCCAATATATCGTATGGCATACCCAGGCGTAAATTTGCCAATCAAACCTTTATGGTGATGGCCATTACCAAAGGGCTCAATGCAGCTATTATGAATCCGCTGGATAAAAGGATGATGGCCAGCGTTATTGCAGCCGAAACCCTCTTGGGCAAGGATCCTTTCTGCGAAAATTACGTCAACAAGTACAGAGAAGGATTTTTCGATTTTTAATTGTCAAATCAGCTTAAAATATTTCACAAAAAACATGAGGAGGTTATTATGAGTAAGAAGGACTATTCCAGTGAAGTGGAAAAAGCAAGAGAATATTACAACAGCCAGGACGCCCATAATTTTTATTACACCATATGGGGCGGAGAAGATCTGCACCTGGGCATTTACAAAACAGAAGACGAGGATATTTATACCGCCAGCCGGAGAACCATTGACACCATGGCCAGTTATGCCGATAAGATCGATGAAAATACCAAAATTATCGATCTCGGTGGTGGTTTTTCAGGTTCTGCAAGGCATTTGGCCAAAAAATACGGCTGTCATGTTACGGTTCTTAATCTGAGTGAAACAGAGAATGAACGGGGACGGAAAATGAATAAGGAACAGGGTTTGGATCACCTGATTGAGGTAATCGACGGGAGTTTTGACTCCATACCTTTCCCTGACGAAACCTTTGACATCGTATGGTCGGAGGATGCCATCCTTCACGCCGACGACCGGAAGAAAGTAATTGAAGAAGCAGCCAGGGTACTTAAGCCCGGAGGGGATTTAATCTTTACCGATCCGATGCAGACCGATAATTGCAATGAGGAAGTGTTACAGCCCATTTACGACCGGATCAACCTCTCGTCACTCGGATCTCCCAAATTTTACCGCAAAACCTGTAAGGAAGTAGGATTGAAAGAACAGGCATTTGAAGAAATGCCACAGCATCTGATCAATCATTATTCCAGGGTACACGATGAAACCGTGGAAAATGAGCACAAGCTGGAAGGAAAAGTTTCCAGGGAATATATTGACAACATGAAGAAAGGCCTTCAGCATTGGGTTAAAGGCGGAAAAGAAGGAAACCTGACCTGGGGCATTTTCCATTTTAAGAAATAAATTGAAATGGTTATTTTTAGGACCGTTTATATCTACTAATAATTAAAAATAAATAAAATATGAGCAAATTGGAAAAAATTGATGAAAACCTTGAATATCGGGTAAGAGACATTAATATGGCCGAGGAAGGCAGGAAGCAGGTAGAGCTTGCTGAACATGAAATGCCAGGCTTGATTGAATTAAGGAATAAGTATGGAAAAGAGAAACCACTCAAGGGGGCCAGAATCACCGGTTCCCTTCATATGACCGTTCAAACGGCTGTGTTGATCGAAACGTTGGTTGAACTGGGTGCCGATGT
>JAGXLC010000309.1 GCA_018334875.1 Bacteroidales bacterium
ATTACCAGTCCGCCCGTTTGCGGGGCACCCGCAGTCAGATACAGGTTAACCGGCCTGGAGTCGACATGGGGATAAGCCTCATAGGGGGTGGGATTGTCTCGCTTATCATCCTCCCTTACAATCCATACTTCGGGATCCTCCTCCACATTGTTTTCCACACCATGCAGATACCGGGTAAACCAACGGTTCATCTGTTTCAGCGGTGGGGCGCCTCCGTGTCCTTGCTGGTGGTAATACAATTTCACCGGTACATCCTTCTCCTTTAAAGCTTTATAGATCCTGTAACTATGGATGGGCACTACATTCCAGTCGTTGAAGCCATGGGACATAAACACGGCAGCCTTCAGTGGTTCCAGATCGTTCAGGTAATCCCTGCCGGCCCAGAATGCATTGTAATCGCCTGTCACCCGGTCCTGGTTTTCCTGCATCTCTTCATCGCGGATGTGGCAGTTGCACCATTCGCGCCGCTCCGGGTTGCCGCTGTGGATCCAGTCGTACAGGTAATCGATGTCCTCTCCCAGGTAGCCCCCCGGATGGCGCACCAGGCCGTTGGAACGGTAATAATGGTAATAGGAAGTATTGGGTGCGATGGGAATAATAGCCTCCAGGCCTTCCACCCCGGTGGTGGCTGCTGCCAGGGGGATGGTTCCGTTATAGGAAGTACCGGTCATACCCACCTTACCGGTCGACCAGTAAGCCTCTACCGTTTCATCTCCGTCGGGGGTGGTATATCCCTTGGCCCGTCCATTGAGCCAGTCGATCACCGCCTTGGGTGCCAGCGATTCATTGTCTCCTCCTACGGTAGGACAGCCTTCCGAAAGGCCTGTTCCCGGTGAAGAGGAATGCACCACCACAAACCCCCGGGGCACCCAGGTCTCTACATGACCGTTGGAGATGACCGGACGCTGCCCGCGGCTGTCAATCGACGGGACATGCTCCCGTTCAGGGGGCTTCTTATTCAGCTCATGGCGGACATCCCAGAAATATTTTTCATCCGTGGATCCCACTCCCGCATAATACGGGCTCGAACCATAAATGACAGGAAGCTTCAGCCCCTGGGTCTCTGTTTGCCGGGGGCGGATCACATCCACATGCATGCGGTCCAACTTGCCATCGCCATCCGAATCGAATTCGGTCTCCACCCACAGGTCATGACGGATCCAATAGTCCGGATCCTTAAATTCAGGAACGACCTGGGCCTCTCCACCCTTGATGATGGGTTTTACCCGATTCTCATTGGCATAACCAATAAAGTCTTCCTGAGCAAAAATTTGAAAGGCACCTGATAATACCAATACGATCAGCAGAATTACGAGCTTTTTCAATTGATTCATAAGGATGTATATTTATTACAATCATTTTCGGACCTCTCTTCGCGTCCTTCGTAAATTAAGCACATTTTTTTTGAATTTTAAGCCAAAAAACAAAGCAAAATACATCCAAAAACAAATATCTATTGTTGTTCTATGACTTTTTGCATCACCTGGCGGGCAGTGAGAGAAAAAGCCGGATGAATATCCACACCGGCCTTTTTCAGGGCCCGGGCTGTCCATACATTGCAGGTGCGGGTGCCCCAGTAGGCGATGTTAGAGAGATAAAAACAGCTCATGGCCCGGGGTTTTTCCCGCAGGGGGATCAAAGCAGCAGAAGAACCGCAGGACGAATCCCGCTGAAAGCTCCCTCCGATGAACCGGACCATCGACTTAAAACCTTCCCGGGTCAATTCGAGGGGAACAACGTCCTGGCGGTCGGTGTATCCGGATGGCAGGTAGTTGAAACCATCCACATGAACGACCGATTGGGTTGGGAGCAAAGCAGCCCTCAAGGCGAGGCCAACAGTACCTTTAGGAGCCATAAAATATTTCCTGTCGCCCCAGCTGAAATTCAGATGAGTGGCCTCTGCAAAGTCGCCGGCAACATGGGGCAAAAGGGTGTCAAGTGATCCCCTGGGGATAAGGATTCCCGTATGCCAGCCCCGTTTAGTAACATATACCGGGATGGACGGCTCATCCTTCTGGGGTGGATAGGGGATATCCCGGGAAGAAGAACACCCCTGGAGCCACAGACTAAGCAAACCTGCCAGCGTTAAATATACAATCCATCGCATCATAAATGGGTGCAATCTGTATGAGCAGCTGACTCTCAACGATAGCCATCAGGCGGGTTGATGCCTGAACACAGGCTGAAAAAACTTTTATGCCCCACTGCATCTATGGGCTTATATGGCCGTGGTCTTCGCGAAACTCGGGATAAAGCTCATCCCTGACCCAATCGAATTCGGGTTCCACCTCAAGAATTTTTTGATAAGTGGCCAGGGCCTGCTTTTCCTCCCCGGCCTTGTCGTAGGATTGGGCCAGCCAGGCCAGGGCATTGAGATAACGCCAGTTGCACTTCAAATCCCCCTTTTTCGATTCAAACAACCGGATGGCCTTTTGGTAGTATTCCGCTGCCTTGTGATAGCTGCCTCCAA
Organism: Bacteroidales bacterium; assembly: GCA_018334875.1. NCBI lineage: Bacteria > Pseudomonadati > Bacteroidota > Bacteroidia > Bacteroidales > Bacteroidales bacterium. The sequence goes on from JAGXLC010000309.1 coordinate 2,471, forward strand.
AGATGCGGGGCATATGAAATTCCGCATTTCCCTTCTCCATCCAGGCAATGGGGTTTTGGGCATCCAGCTCCACAGCCCGGTTGATGTGCTTCATGCTCCTGGGGCCTAGCCATACGGCCTTGCTGCGGTTCATCCCAATCTCATAGGCCAGGAAAGCCCCACGCATCGCCTCTGCAATGGAACGATATCCGGAGTATCGCTCCAGCTCCTCCAGATGATCCCGGCCATTATCCAGATACTCTTTTGCCCGGTCATGCCTGTCCATACCGATCAGCCAGGCCACATAACCATAATGGGCAATGAGGATAGCATAAAGCACGGCAGGTTCCTGACTGCGGGCATACTTGCGCTCCAGCTCATCGATCCATCCCGGCCAGGGATCCATTTCCCCGCTGATGTAGGACTCATAAAACCGGCATGCGTAGGAGGATGGATTTTCAGAAGGACCCTTAACCTGCTCATAAGAAAGTTCAGCGGGAGGGTCAACCCTGCCATGGCCAGGAACAGCACTTCCCAGTGCGATCAGCAACAGAGCCATACCGGTTATGATATACCGGGTCCACCAGATCATCCTCCGCCTGTGATCCTTCCTTTCCATGAGTATTTTCCCTTTCTTCTCACTTTGATACCCTTATAAACAATTAATATAAACGCAACCATCTGGGGAATATGATAAAGAAAATTCTTTTGTACAGGTTGCCGGCTTTTGAGTGAGATCACCATGCGCAAAAAGAGCACCATCAATAAATAGGCCATCAAACCCTGCCAACCGAGTCCCAGGGGAATGATCACCACCCCGCTTATCACCAGCAATGTAAAGAGCATGCTCATGGCCGGGCTTCCTCCAAAAAACTCGGTAACGTTCTTGGCAAAACCATGTACCCCTTCCTGAAAGGAGCCGTACATGCGGCACATGATGTCATGCCTGCCCAGCAGGGTAGCCGTTCGATAGCCTTCTTGCTTCATGATCCTGTTGATCTCTATGTCTTCCACCAGGTTGTCGCTTACCTGCCTGTGCCATTGATTAGCCCGGTATACAGCAGCGTCAAACATCATAAACTGACCGTTGGCCGCGGAAAAGGAGGGCCGGCGGCTCATCCTCACCAGGATCATCGGCAGCAGGCTCAGCAGGATCCAGTTCATCAGGGGCACGGTAAGCCATTCACCCCTGGTACGCATGATCTGATGGGGAAAGATGGAAAGCAGCGATAATTCTTTACGGGTGAAGTAAGCCACGGCTTTGTCAAGCAAATCAGGGCTCACCGATACATCCGCATCCAGATACAACAGCAACTCTCCCCTGGCCTCTTTTGCCAACCGGTAACAGGCATGGTTCTTACCGGTCCATCCATCCGGCAGGTCTTCTCCCCTCACCCATCTCACCCGGTTGTGCTTGCGGCTGAGGTCATCCAGGATTTGGGGGGTAGCATCACGGGAGTGGTCATCATAAACGATCAGCTCAAAATTTCTGTAGGTTTGATCCAGAAGGGCCCGGGTCAATCCGGGAAGGTTGTCGGCCTCATCGCGGGCAGGAATGAGCAGGGAAAGAAAAGGATTTACGGTAAGCGGCTCTTCCTTTCTTTGCTGTTTATGAATCGATTGCCTGAGATTATTGAACCACCCGGATCGAGCATCTGTATGATGTCCCTTTTCTGCGGGTGAAGAAACATTGGGAAGATATAAAGGCGAAAAAAAATTCACCAGTGCCACCCCCAGGCGAAGTCCGGCAAATACCAGTATGATCCAGGCCAATGCATGCATTACCATCTGATTCACTCCTTTTGTTCTGCCACCATATCCGTCAGCAGCCGGTTAAATTGCTTTTCCATATCTGACACGCACACCTTGCCACCTGGTTCATACTCCCTAAGGGCAAGAGTCACCGATGGCCGGGTATACGAAAAATAATCGATCAAAGCGGTCACAAAGAAAACCTGAACCTGGTCTTCCAGCCCCTGTAAAAACTTTTCGGGGCCTTTCTCAAACTGCACCGGGTAATCAAACATCGAACGTATCTCCCCCTGAGGGTATAGGGTTACCAGATTAGAAGGATCGCTCAGCAACCCGCGGGTATACCGAATGGTCTCTATCACCGAGGGAGAATGCTTCCGTATGGAGAAAGCCCCGCTCTTATTGAGGAACATGCGTTTTTTCAATTGTTCTTCCAACATCATCACATGGAACTTCCTGTGAAAGACCTGATCATTCAGATAATTGGCGAAAAACCCGTCCCACCAGCTGAAATGATTGCCGATCAGAAGCACGGGAAGCCCTTTGTCCTGAATATCACCTTTT
>JAGXLC010000310.1 GCA_018334875.1 Bacteroidales bacterium
GCTTTCTCTGCATGAACTTTCTTTACCGGAGTTTGATTGGCTTCAGGTGCCGAACCGACATCTACTGAGACAAATCCTCCCGCTTCCATAATCTTGTCAAAAGCACTGCGATCGACGACCAGATCCTTAATCACAGGAAATGGTCCGGCTCTCCAGGGTTCGACAACAATCTTCTGACCGTCACGGAACGAACGCATATGGAGCTGGCATGTGGCTATTTCTTTTTCCGGCCCATGGGGACGGCCATTAATGAACAATCCGCAGGAACCGCAAATGCCTTCCCGGCAGTCGTGCTCATAAGCAACAGGATCTTCTCCCTTTTTGATCAGCTTTTCATTAAGCGCATCGAGCATTTCCAGGAACGACATCTCCGGATTGATTTCGTCAAGCTCGTAGCCGACGAACTTACCTTTGGTTTGTGCATCGGGTTGTCGCCATATATTGAGTTTTACTTTCATTATTTTAACAGTTTGGTAAAAATTTGAATTTTCAATTGATTGAGATGCAGATTTATAAACTTTTCTTGTATCCCTATGGAGCTCACATGTTAATCATGTTCCTGCTGTAAAGCCGGTGCATGATGTTTCTTAACGGTATGTTTAACAAACCAATCATCATTTATAACTTCTTACCTTCACTTCGGTAAATTCATACCGGAGGGGCTCTTTATGAAGTGCGGGCATTTTGTTATCACCCTGATATTCCCAGGCCGCCACATACATATAATTTTCATCATCCCGAAGGGCTTCACCGCTTTCGGTTTGATATTCTTCTCTGAAATGGGCTCCGCAGGATTCATTGCGATTCAGGGCATCCTCGATCAGAAGCTGGCTTAAATCAAAAAAGTCGGCTACCCTTACCGCTTTCTCCAGCTCCTGATTCATCTGACCCATGGAACCCGGAACGATCAGATCATTATAAAATTCGTCTTTTAACTGTTTGACCTGCACACGGGCTTCTTCCAGGCCTTCTTTATTCCTTCTCATGCCACAATGATCCCACATGATCTTTCCCAGCCGTTTATGAAAGGAAGTAGCGGTTTGTGAGCCGTTGATTGCCATCAGATTTTCCAGTTTTTCCCGGGCATCGCTTTCCGCACGGGCAAATTCCTCCCGGCTTGTTTCCGGTTTGGCGGTTTTAATTTTGTCAGCCAGATAGTTGCCAATGGTATTGGGCAGTATAAAATATCCGTCGCCGGCACCCTGCATCAACGAGCCTGCTCCAAGTCTGTTGGAACCATGATCTGAAAAATTCGCTTCACCGATGGCAAACAATCCGGGGATGGTGGTCATCAGCTCGTAATCCACCCACAGGCCTCCCATGGTGTAATGGCCGGCCGGATAGATCTTCATGGGTGTTTCATAAGGGCTGTCGCCGGTGATCTTTTCATACAAGTGGAACAGGTTCCCATACTTATCACCGATGGCCTTAGCTCCCTGCCCTTGTATGGCATGTTTGAAATCAAGGTAAACCGCCTGGCCGGTAGGCCCTACCCCATATCCTGCATCGCAGCGTTCCTTTGCTGCTCTTGAAGCCACATCGCGGGGAACCAGATTGCCAAAAGCCGGATATTTGCGTTCCAGGTAATAATCCCGTTCCTCTTCGGGAATGTCGTTGGCATTCCTTGTATCTCCCTTTGCTTTGGGCACCCAGATCCGGCCGTCATTTCTCAGGGATTCCGACATCAGTGTAAGCTTTGACTGGAAATCGCTAAGCTGAGGGATGCATGTGGGGTGGATCTGTATAAAACTCGGATTGCCAAAATAAGCTCCCTTCCGGTAAGCAATCATGGCGGCGGATCCGCTGGAAGTTACCCCCAATGTAGATAAATAATATATGGTTCCATAACCGCCCGTGGCCAGCACAACGGCATGGGCAGAATGGCGCTCCAGCTCGCCTGTACACAGGTTTCTTGTAATAATACCCCGGGCTTCCCCCTCCACCAGAACCAGTTCCAGCATCTGCCGCCTGTGAAACATCTCCACCTTACCCCGGGCAATCATCCGTTTTAATGCGGAATAAGAACCCAGCAATACCTGCTGTCCCGTTTGTCCCTGGGCATAAAAGGTTCTGGATACCTGAACTCCGCCAAAAGAGCGGGTGGCGATCTGACCTCCGTAATCTCGGGCAAAAGGTACTCCCTGCGCAGTCAACTGATCAATAATCCCGTTACTGACCTCGGCTGCCCGGTATACATTTGCCTCGCGCGCCCGATAATCTCCTCCCTTGATCATATCAAAATAAAGCCTGTAAATGCTGTCGCCGTCGTTCCGGTAATTCTTGGCGGCATTAATGCCGCCCTGAGCTGCCACGCTATGGGCACGACGGGAACTATCCTGATAACAAAAGGATTTTACATGATATCCAAGCTGAGCCAGAGAAGCTGCTGCCGATGCACCGGCAACACCGGTACCGACAACAATGATTTCCAGCTTCTTTTTATTCGCCGGACTCACCAGCTTCATGGATTCAAGATAATGGGTCCACTTTTCTTTCAAATGACCATGAGGGATCTTTGAGTCTATTGCTGCCATAATGTGTATCCTTAATTAGCTTGTACTGATCAGAAAATAAAGCGGTATCACAGAAAATCCTACCCCCATAACCACGGCAAAAACATACGCAATCCTTTTCAGGCGTAGCCTCCACTTATCATTGTTCCATCCCAGCGACTGAAACGCAGCCCATAATCCGTGCGATAAATGAAGTGCCAGGAAGAGGGCCCCCAAAATATAGACCAGATCATACCACCACCAGTTTTTAAACAAATTGGCCACCAGACCGTAAAGATTCTGCATCTCGGTTCCGTTAACCATAACCGTCTCCACATGCCCAAATTTAGCTTTCCAGAAAAAATTAGAAAGGTGGATCACCAGGAAAATTAAGATAAATGCCCCAAGGATGAACATGTTTCTTGAGGGCCAGGTTGAACTGCCTCTCCTGTTCAGTTCCTTATAATGCATAGGTCTGCTTCTCTGATTCTGGAGTGTTATATAAGCCGAATAGATAATATGGACAATAAACCCAAGGGCCAAAAGGGGCTCTATGATCACAATCACTGGATTGGTGGCCATTAAATGGGCTGCCGCGTTGAAAGCGTCAGGCCCTACCAGCAGAAGGGAATTTACAGTTAAATGAACGATCAGGAACAAAATGAGAAAGATCCCTGTAACGCTCATTATGAATTTTTTCCCAACGGAAGAGGTAAAAAAATTGCTCATAGATCTCGTTTTTGGTTTAATTTTATAAACTTGCGTGAGCCGTTATATTTGACATATACTGTATGCGAATATATTCTCAACTTCTTGCAAAATAAATGTTTCTTGACAGAAATTCAATTAATTTAAATTAATTTTACATTATGTACGATCCTTTTTCTAAAGCATTTTACAGAAAAAACAGACAAAAACTAAAAGGGCACCTGGATAAAGATTCGATGGCACTCCTTTTCTCAAATCACAAGATGCCCCGAAATGGCGACCAGTTTTTTTCTTTCCGGCAAAACTCCGACCTATTCTATCTATCAGGAATCGAACAGGAAGGGACCATTCTGGTAATAGAAAAAGAAACGGATTATCTTTTCATTGAAGAACCAAACAGCCGGACCTCCCTCTGGGAAGGCGACCAGCTAACCAGAGACCAGGGGGAAAACCTTTCGGGAATAGAAAACATACGATGGATTCGCCAATTCGATGATATCATGGAGAAACTGCTCCGCTCGAAAAAAAAGATCGGTTTTAACACCGATATCAAATTAAATGCCGGAGGCTTGAGATCCCCGGATGAGGTTTACCTGGAGCGGTTCCGCTGTCAGTATCCGTTTCACGGCTTTTTCAACCTGAGATCCATCCTGTCGGAGCTAAGGCTGCGAAAGGAACCGGAAGAGATTGATGCCATGCAAAAAGCCATCTCTATTACAGGCCAGGCAATGAACAGAATTTTTAAAACATTGAAACCGGGCATCTCCGAGAAAGAGCTGGAGGCAGAAATCACCCACGAATTTATCCTTCGGCATTCCAACGGTTTTGCCTTCGAACCCATTGTTGCCTCAGGCAAAAACGCCACTGTGCTTCATTACAATAAAAACAATGACGTATGCAGAGACAACGAACTGCTTTTACTTGACTTCGGGGCAGAATACCGGAATTATGCCGCAGACATCACACGGACCCTTCCGGTGAACGGTCGCTTTACAACCAGGCAAAAGGAGTGTTATCAGGCAGTGCTGGAAGTTATGGAAGCAGTGCAAAAAGAGATTAAGCCGGGAATCACCATTAAGGAACTCAACGATAAGGTCAAAGAACAACTGATAGAAAAGCATATCCAGCTTGGGCTATACAAAAGAAAAGATATGGAGAACAATGAAAATCCAATATGGAAAAATTATTTTCCCCATGGCGTATCGCACTTTATCGGCCTCGACGTACATGATTACGGAGATAAAAACGTTATTCTGGATAAAGGAATGGTTATAAGCTGGGAACCCGGGATTTACATACCAGAGGAGAATATGGGCATCCGGATTGAAGATGATATTCTGGTGGACACTCCGCCGGTTAATATGTCTTCCGGGATACCGAAGGAAATGAAGGAGCTGGAGGAATTGATACAAGAAGTGAATAAGTGAATGTTTAAATGATCGCTAAAACCAGGGCCATAGCCTTACATCATATCAAATACTCCGACACGAGTGTCATACTTACCGCCTATACGGAAGCATTTGGAAGGATTTCCTTTATGTTGCAAGGCATTCGCAG
>JAGXLC010000311.1 GCA_018334875.1 Bacteroidales bacterium
GTTTTCCGCTGGCTTCTGTGATTATGGGTACCCAGGGTAACCGATTGCATTCCGGTTACCATAGCAGATCTGCTGGGGCTGGAAACCGGGCAGGTAACAAAAGCCCGGGTAAACTGAACCCCTTCATTTGCAAGTTTATTTAGGTTGGGCGTATTGATGGTGGTTTCACCATAACTACTGATATGGGGGGAAGCATCTTCTGACAATATCCATAAAATATTCGGCCTGTCCTGGTCTTCTTCCTGTTTTTCAGAGCTACAGGAAAAAAGCATCCAGGGAGCTAACAAAAGTGTGTAATTAATTGCTGTATGCATTGATATACAAATTTTAAAATGTATCTGGTTTTAAAAATAAAGATATCAGAAATCTTTTGCTTCATCTATCTATTTCTCATTTCTTAAGGTTACTCAGGAGACTGAGAAGTCATGGTTTAATAAAGATTTGTACGTAAAGCGTACAAATCTTGCTATTATATAAATCCTTTTTGCTCAGACTGAATGGATCATGAGGCGCTTACGCCTTATAGTATCTTAACAAGCATGATAAAGCACATACCTATAAATCATCCAATCCTCTTCTCAATTTCCATGAAAGTCTTCATACATTCCCTGGCGATTTTTTTGCCTCCGGGTTCAAAATCAAAGACTTCAACCGAAACCCACTTATTATAATTTAATTCTTTGAGCACTTCAAATACCCGCACATATTCTGGAGTAAGATCGGCGGGACTCATTAAGGTGCCGTCCATAGCCTGAAAATGAACATGATGGATATGATCCGCGTATTTGCGAACGAGTACATCAAATGGTTCCGTTTCATCCGGCGTATTATGAAAATCAAACATGGTGGCGATAGCAGGATGATTAACTTGATTCACTATTTTCATTGCATCGGCAAGGGTATTCACAACATCTGTCTGATCACTTGATAGTGGCTCTACAAGGATTTTTACACCCCGTTCCTGGGCATGATCGGCTACCCGGGACAAACCATCGGCAAAGTAGTCCATTGCTTCCTGAACGGAAAGCCCCTCTGTCGTACTTCTTTGGCCGGGTGACCCAAAAATCATTACTTCTCCTCCAAGATCACCGCAGAAATCTATCAATGAATCCAGATAATCTACGGAACGTTTCCTTAACTGGTCATCCGGAGTAGTAAAATGCAGACCTTTGGGGGGAGGCGCAAGTAACCAATGCAATCCGGCGCATTCTATACCTGCATTTTCCATATCCTGAACCATCTGCTGCCGTTCACCGGCACCAATCTCTTCAACCCCCTTTTCTACAAGGGTGAATGGTGCAATTTCAACTCCTTTATATCCGGCATTCCCAATTATGTTACATTGTTCTGCCCAGCTTAGTTCCTGCATGCTTTCATTACATAATGCATATTTGAACATATTTTCCTTACCATCTCTCTGGCCGCGGCCACATGAGACAGGCAATCCTGCAACGCCTAATGTGCCTAATGCTAAAGCAGAGGTTTTAAGAAAGTCTCTCCGATTATAATATTTCATTTTTTATCTATTTTTTAATTTACCATAAAACGCGTGAAATAAAGTTAAATCTTAAATTAATAAGTCTTTAATTTGGACAAGCCAAAACGGAAACACATTAAATTCTTTGAAAGCATCCTGTTTGGTTTTGGCTCGTCCAAATTAGGACTTAACTTTATTGTTAATCTGAATTTTTATGCGGTCTTTTTCAGTAACCTAAACTTTATTGGGTATAACGAATGGTTCCCGATAATTCCGTTTCAAATAAATCGATTCATTTGCAGCCTGATCACCAACAAACCGTTCGTTATCGGGATTAAATTCAAGGTTTTTGTTCAAACGCGTGGCTATTAATCCCAGGTGACAGAGTGATGAAGAAAGATGTCCCTCATAAATGTCTGCATTTAGCAGATGTCGGTCTCTTGCGCGAACCGCTTCAATAAAATTGGCATAATGATCGCCGCCGGCATCGTTCTCAGGACCTGGTTCCTCATCTCTGCCGAGATAAGTTTTATAATGACTGTAACTGTCAATCACCATATAACCTTCGGATCCATAAAAGATCACGCCAACCTTGGCGCCTTTTTCATCGTTGGTAATCCAGGGCCGGGTATCAAAAACCATCATCTTTCCCTTTTGCCCTGCATTTGGAAACATAAAGGAGGAATTAATTACATTGGGCACTTCCTTGTCGTCATCCCAGAGAAACATACCTCCCATCGAAGCTATCCGGGTGGGCATTTCTACTCCCAGACCCCACCGGCAGATATCCATCTGGTGAACGCCCTGGTTACCAATATCACCATTGCCATATTCCCACTGCCAGTGCCAGTCATAGTGTACACGACTTTCACTGTAAGGTTCGTACTGAGCAGGTCCTAGCCAGAGATCATAATGTACCTCCTTTGGTGGAGTTTTTATGGGTTTTTTCCCAATAGAACCACGCCATCGATAACATAAGCCCCGTGCCATATATACCTCACCCAGAAGCCCGTCGCGAATATGCTGAATGGCCTCCTGTATACCTTTGCTGCTCCTTATCTGAGTTCCGTGTTGGACAACCCGATCATATTTACGGGCAGCTTCCACCATTTTACGGCCTTCCCAAACATTATGGGAGCCGGGTTTTTCTACATAGACGTCTTTACCAGCCTGACAAGCCCAAACTGTTGCCAGGGCATGCCAGTGATTTGTTGTTGCTATAGCGATTGCATCAATATCCGGATCTTCCAGAACACGGCGGACATCGACTTCAGTACCGGGACGCGATCCTTGTATATCTTCCGTCTCCTTTACCCGATCCGGGAAAAACCTTTCATCTATGTCGCATAACGTCTTGACCTGCACATTCTCCATATTGGCAAAAGCATTGATATGGGAGCCTCCTCTGCCGCCGATTCCAACTACAGCAATATTAATTCGGTCATTGGCGCCAATAGAATTCTTTCTTGTCCGCGGATTGGAAACAGCCATTGGTCCCATTGTTGCAAAACCAGCCGTTGCCAGGGTACTTCGTGTAATAAAGTCCCTGCGTGAAATTTTCTTTGATTTTGAAGCCATAAAGCCTCCTTTTAGTTTAATTGATTTTTATTATTTTTTGAATAAACAGCAACCTATTGAATTAAAGGCGTTTGGGAACTACAAACGGCTCGCGATAATTTCTGCTCAGGTATGCATTGGCCTCTTCATCATCCACAAATCGCTCGCTCAACCCGTCAAACATCAGCTCACGCCCCACACGATAGGATATATTACCCAGATGGGGTAATATGCTGGAGCGATGTCCAACTTCCACGTCACAGGTCAGGTCTTCGCGCTTACCTGAACGGACGGCGGCAATGAAGTTTTCGAAATGTCCGCCTCCACCGGTGCCGATAAGATTCATAGAATCCAGTTCTTCTTCGCTGGTTCCTTCAGAAGATGGGCCTGGTTCATAGTCACGTCCCATCCAGGTTTTCCAGTTACCTCCCGAATCGATTTGCATAACTCCCTTGCTTCCATAAAAGAAATCACCTATGGTCCGTCCGGGCTCTCCGAATTCACCATTGGTCAGAAGCCCGCGGGTTTCAAACTCCAGAATGGTTCCGTCGGCATATTCAAAAATTGAAAGCTGCGTGTTAGGGGTTTCCTGGGTTGAGTCATAGACAAAGTAACCGCCTTTGGAGGTGATCTTGATGGGGGCTTCTTCCTTGTTCAGTCCCCACCGGGCTATATCAAACTGGTGCGGTCCCTGGTTACCTGTATCACCGTTACCGAATGCCCAGTGCCAATGCCAGTTATAATGGACGTAATTCGGATTGAAAGGAAGTTCCGGGGCAGGACCCAACCACAGATCATAATGCAGTCCATCGGGTACCGGCTGATTTGAGGGATTACCTATATCTCCCCTCGGCTTGAAGCACAATCCCCGGGCCATATAAATGTCTCCAATGCCGCCTTCATGGAGAAATTTCATCGCGGCATTGGTGTTTTGCCGGGAACGGTTCTGGTATCCAATTTGAACAATTCGGTTATACTTGCGTGCTGCATCTACCATTTTGCGCCCTTCGAATATATTGTGAGATGAGGGTTTTTCGCAATACACATGTTTCCCTGCCTGACAGGCCCAGATGGTACCCAAAGCATGCCAGTGATTGGGTGTGGCAAAACCGACTGCATCGATATCAGGATCCTCCAGTACACGGCGGATATCTACTTCCGTGCCGGGGCGGGAACCCTGAACTTCTTCGGTCATCTTTACCCGATCGGGAAAAAGTTTTTCATCCACGTCACATAGTGTTTTTATGTGCACATTCTCCATTTCTCCGAAATTCTGTATAAGAGATTGCCCTCTGCCTCGAATTCCTGCCACAGCAATGTTAATCCTATCATTGGCACCAATGGAATTTTTCCTTACTTTAGGACTGGAAGCAGCCATTGGACCGATGGTGGCCAATCCGGCAGTTGCCAGGGTGCTTCGGGTAATGAAGTCCCTGCGTGTGATTTTTTTTGATTTTAATGACATAATATGTACCTCCTGTTATTTATAGTTTGCTAATAATGCTTGATGTTTGTATTTTTTAGTTAATAGACATGGTAGCCGAATAATGTCTCTTATCCGGTTTTGGTAATCATTTCCTTAAACAGTGCTTTTTGCTCTTCCAGTGCTTTTATGCGATCTCCGGGATTTGTCCTTGCTTCCAGAAGAATCCAGCCATCGTAATTCATCCCGGCCATCAGGTTAAACAACTGTTGATAAGGGTAATCTCCCTGGTTTA
>JAGXLC010000312.1 GCA_018334875.1 Bacteroidales bacterium
CCGGGATTACCCATCTCCCCAGCCTTCTGGTTGACTGCCTCGACAATACCATCAAAGGGGGCTTTGATTTCCGACATGTCAAGCTGCTCCCGGAGCGTTTCCAAACGATTTTCCAGATTTTCCTTTCGGTTTTTGGCTTCCAGATACTGCATTTCGGATCCCACACTGTCCTGCCAAAGGCGTTTTTGTTTTTGAAAAGTTTTCCGGGCAAGCTCCAGATTGGTTTTCACCTCCTCAATATTGCTTTGTATTACACTGGTATTCAATCTAGCCATCACTTCCCCTTCTTTTACACGCTCGCCTTCCTCAACGTATATCTCAGTAATCCGGCCATTGGTTTCAGGGCTGATAAAAGCATCCTGAACGGCTTCCACACTTCCGTTGGCATTGACAAAATGTCTAAAAGTATCGGGTTGAAGCGTTTTGACAAAAACGGGTACCTTGTAGGTGCCTGCGGCTTCTCCTTCCCTGCTTTCCAATTGATCGTTGAGTTGATTGATTTTCTGCTGAAGCTCATTCATTTCTTTTTTATATTGAGCCATCTGTTCTCTGATTTCTTCCTTACCTGATTCCCGACTACATGCAACAAAAGTCAATACAAAAATGAATACGACAAATTTTTTCATTCTTCTCAGTTTTTTACAGTTTGATTACAATTCGTTTCTGATTTTTTCCAGCTCTGTTTTGGCATTTAATAAATCAACCACAGCATTGATATAATTCGATTCGGTATTTAAATAATCCCGGTTGGCCTGGGTTAATTCCATACTGCTGGCCATGCCCTCTGAAAATTTTTTGGATACCCTGTTGTATACCTTTTTTGCCAGTTCCATATTTTCCTGGGAATTCCGCATCTTTTCATAGGCGGTTTTATAATTGTTTTCTGCCTGTATATAATTATTTATCAAATTTTTCCGGGTATCGGACAAATTGTTTTCTGATTTTTTCAGATTGAGCTTTGCTTGCTGAACCCTGGAAATTTTCTGCCCGCTGTTAAAGATGGGAACACTCAACTCAAATCCGAACATACTGGATTCATACCATTTTTCATCCGGGTCCAGGGGATTAAATTTATCGCGCATGGCATTTTCCCGGAAATTATAAAAGCCAGAAAGGGTGGGAAGAAATTGCGCTTTTTCCCTTTTCAGGTCCAATTCAGATAGTTGCACCTGCGTGTCCATCAATTGATAATTTACGTTTTCGGTAACATCAAAATCCTCTTGTATCGATTCATTGATCGTGGTTTCCATCACAATCTCCTCCAGAGACTGGGTGAGTTTTAGAGGCCTCTCCAGTTCCAGCCCCAGTTGAATTTTTAACAGGTTTTGAAACTTTTCAAACTGTCGTTGGGTCGTGTTGATAGAATTTTCCAGAGAGGAAACGGAAATTTGAATTTTCTCCACCTCTGTTTGTTCTACCATACCACTTTCATAAAGCGCCCTGGAATCTTTCATTGATTGCTTCAAACTGGCCAGATTGTCCTTCAAAATATCAACATTTCTCCTGGTCAGCAATATAGAATGATAAGTACGTGCCACATTGGCTTTTATTTCCTGTTTGGACTGCTGATGCCGCTGCTGGAACAGTCCTTTATAAACACGGGCCGCCTGTAAACCTACAATATAAGGGCCGCTGAAAATCAACTGGCTAACCGACAAGCTTCCATCAAAAGTATGCTGGCTGCCGAACTGCACTTCAATCTTTTCAGGTTCCGGAACGGGCTGCTGTTGGATCACTCCTTGCTCCATAAGAACCTGAAGGATGGTAGGTTCAATGAAATTGGGGAACAACTGGGTGGACAAACTCAGATTGTTGTTGTATGATCCGCTTGCACTGATCTGAGGCAGGCCTCTTGCAGTGGTCTCCCAAACTTCCTTATCCGCTATCTTAATGTCAATCTCAGAATTGCGGACCTGAACATTATGTTCCATGGCATGATCCTGTGCCTGCTGCAAAGTAATCCTTAATGTATCTTCATCATCCTGTGCATAGGAATGCCCAGCCAATAATAAAGCCCAGGATAAAAAAACAGCGGTTTTAAACAGGTTTCTCTTCATAAAAATTCAATTTTTAGTATAGGTCTTTTTTATTTTCAAATTCTTTCAGTTTATTGTAAAAAATTTTTACTCCCTCTGCATTCGCAATGCCATGAATATGATAGATCATCATTTCCCGGATGAACTTCCATGAAGTCAATTCCTGAATGGTAAACATTTCATTGGCAAAACTATTCTCAATACGGCTGACGTGCACCCTTGAAATGATATCCTCATCCAACTCCTGCCTGTAGAGCCCTTCATCTTTGCCCTTCATAATATTCTCCTTCACAGCTTGATACATATTATTTTGCCTCAGCTTTCTCAACTTCCTGTAGTGATCGGGATAATATTTTTTGAGGTCATAATCTGTGGATGGATTATAGTTCTTCAACATTTCAATCACATATTCATTTACTTCCACCAGCTCCTCAATGGCATTTAATTTTTGTTTTTTTATCTCTTCTACATTACAATTGCGATTTTCTGTCAGATATTCCACAAAATGATCTACCAAATCATCCTTATTGGAAACATATTTATAGAGGGTTTTTTTTGACATCCCCAGCTCCCTGGCCACATCATCCATAGTTATGCTCTTGATTCCATACTGGTTATAGAGCTCGCTGGTCTTCTCAATGATATGTTGATATTCCTGATTCATGCCGCAAACATAAAACAAAAAACCGAAGAAACAAAAATAATATAAATAGTTTCTCAGGTTTCTTTTTACAAACAAACGATAGAGGTTGTTTAATAGGAATAATGCCGGAGGAAAAAGTTTTTTTATTTTTGGGGTCATCAAAACAAGCTTTATCCATGAAAAAACTAAGGATCGCGCTGGCCTTTCTTCTTTTCCCGTTAAGTATCCTATATGGAATTCTGGTTTTTTTCAGAAATAAAATGTATGATCAGGGTATATTGAAATCTCAGTCATTTAAGTTGCCCCTGATTTCAGTAGGAAACATTACGGTGGGAGGTACAGGCAAAACTCCACATATTGAATATCTTGCAGATTTACTCAAAGAGGAATTCGATCTTGCAACGCTCAGCAGAGGATATAAAAGAAAAAGCAAAGGATTCCAAATGGTTACCGAGGAATCAACCGTTAAAGAGGCTGGCGATGAACCTTTACAAATTAAACGGAAATTTCCGGGCATTACAGTGGCCGTATCCCGAAACCGGGTAAAAGGGGTGGAATCCCTTAGAGAAAAACTGCCCAACCTTGACCTGGTACTCCTGGATGATGCTTTTCAGCACAGGAAGATAAAAGTCAACCTTTCCATTCTGTTAATCGATTACAACCATCCCCTCAGCAAAGATTTTCTGCTGCCTCTTGGAAATTTAAGGGAGCAGGCCTATGAAAAGAGGAGGGCCAACATCATCATCATTACAAAATCACCTGCCAACCTGCAACCCATTCAAAGAAGGGTAATGTTGAAAAAGCTCAGGCCTTATCCCTACCAAAGCGTATTTTTCACTACCTATCAATATGATAAACCCCGAAAGGTATTCGGCCAATATGGTGAAGATTCTGATTCATATGAAGAAGAAAATTTCCCGGATCATAATACTACCATTCTTCTTGTAACCGGCATAGCCAATCCGCGCGTTCTTAAAAATCATATTGAGGGAACATCAAAGAAGATCCAAAAACTTAAATTTCCGGATCATAAAATGTATACAAAAAAAGAGATCAGAAAGATTCATCGGAGCTATGAGAAAATCGGCGGTAAAAAAGCGATTGTAACCACAGAAAAAGATGCCATAAGGTTCCGGGAATTATCAGATTTCCCGGAAGAACTGAAAAAGCATATGTATTATATCCCAATAAGGGTGAAATTTCTGAATAACCGAACCAGTGATTTCAACCGTCAAATCCTTGAACATGTTAGAAAAGATAAAAAACACAGCTTCCTTTATCCGGAATAAGATCTCCCGGGAACCCGACATCGGCATCATATTGGGAACAGGTCTTGGAGGCATGACTAACGATATAGACATTCATACGAGCATCCCTTACAAGGACATACCGGATTTCCCGGAATCAACAGTGGAGGGCCATCATGGACGTTTAATCTTTGGAGAGCTTGGGGAAAAGAGGGTCGTGGCTATGCAGGGGAGGTTCCATCACTATGAAGGCTATTCCATGAATGAGGTGACCTATCCGGTACGCGTGATGAAGCTTCTGGGTATTCAATTTCTTTTTGTCTCTAATGCCAGCGGAGGCGTCAATCCGGAATTTGAGATTGGGGACCTTATGATCATGAACGATCACATCAATCTGATGCCCAATCCGTTAATCGGAGAAAATATCGACAGCCTGGGACCCCGGATAGTAGATATGAGCGAGCCCTATGACAACACGCTTATTGAAAAAGCAACAAAAATAGCAGCAGAACATAAAATAAAAATTCAGAAGGGATGTTACGTAGCCACTTCCGGTCCCACACTGGAAACACCCAAAGAATACCAATATTTCAGGGCCATTGGCGGAGATGCCGTAGGGATGTCAACAGTTCCGGAAGTCATTGTAGCCAGGCACATGGACATTCCCTGCTTTGCTGTTTCCATCATTACCGACCTGGGGGTACCGGGAAAAATCAAGAAAGTTACCCATGAAGAGGTACAAAACGTGGCAGAAAAGTCAGCGCCAAATATGACCTTTCTGATGGAAAAATTAATTGCAGCACTTTAACCATTAA
>JAGXLC010000313.1 GCA_018334875.1 Bacteroidales bacterium
AAGCCTCAGACCCCGAAATGCTTCAATAATCTGTTGTTTTGATAAATTCGTAAACTCAAGGTACCGACGGCTCCCTGCCGGCAAAACTATCGATTGCCCGCGGGCCTTTATCGGAAGAGGATCTCCGTCAAGTAATCCAAAGGCTTTTATGTTCTGTTGTTCAATAGGCAACAAAAACTGACCCTTGCCCAATGTATGCCAATACACCACGTATGTTTTGCCGTTCCGCTGAAAATGAAACGCCCGTATCTTTTTTGTGGGTAGCAGTGTAATCTGATAATAGGGTCTCAGTTCAAACTCATCATTTTCATTACGAAGAAGAATATGTTCCTGATTGGGATTGCGCAACGCAGCCTTTTGTTCTTCAGAAAGCCAATTCTTCTCTCTTGCCGTCTCCCAACGTTTGAAAACCTCGAAAATATCGTCTGACCGGGGATGGGGATCCGACCAGGAAAGTTTTGTCCACAAAGAAGTACCGGTACTCCAGCCTGCAGCCCGGCTGGTTGAATATTCTATCGCATCCGGTTGCATACCCACTGAATCCTCCTCCCAATATCCCGGAGGATGATTCGCAATCCATCCAAAATCTCCTTTGGTAAAATCCGCTTGTAATATTCGGGCTTCCCGCATCGGATCACGGCGGGTAACAGATTTCAATTGTTTGGGAGGGTATCCCTGGATATCAAAAGCATTCGCCCGGCTTATCATATGCCAGCTGAAATGGGAACGCTGAGCAGCTTCGGCAAATATTGGGGGCGGCTGAAGCTGATCATATAACACTTTTTGCGCACGGGAAGTGTTATACCAATACGGGGGAGGCACATCCTCTGCCCCGTCAAAATATATAAAGCGCAGTCCCGCCTGATTGTATATCTCCCCAATCCGTTCTGCAACTTCCTGTTGTATGGAGGTTCTCTGGTCATAGCGAACCCATTTGGTCCAGGTGTCGACATCCAGCAAACCGAATTTATATCCCTGGTCTCTGGCCTGAGGGGTAGTTTCGAACTGGCCCCGCCGGCAACCGGTAAACTGAAAAGGCCGTTCGGTGGTATAATCCTGGTAGGTGATCAGCTCTTCTCCAATTTTGAGAATGCGCCTGCCATCTTCTCGTGTACATGCACGGGGGTTCTCCTCCACCGTAATAGTAGTGGAAGACCTTGTGATGGGTTCGGCCAGGGTGAGCCTCCTTCTGAGATTTAAGCGGTGATCAGGAGTGCCTGTCACATAAGGATCTTCTTTATCTGCCTTGGTAAAATACGTGTGAAGACCGGGAATCATTCCGGCATCAGTCACTTTGTCTACAACTTTATTAAAATCCTCCATGCCATTGCTGTATTCTTCGTTCCAACTGAAATGCCCTACGGTTGCAAATGAGTTCACCGAAATCATAAACAACTTGAATCCGCCTGCCTTGGCATACTGAACATGGCGGTCAACATTATCCGGTGTAATATCAGTGGGCCAATAAACAGAATACTTATATTCCTCGCACGATCGAGATTTTACTCCTGTGGGGAGATTAAAATCCTTTTCTACCTGCTGTATCCGGTCCATTAAATGTTTGGTCTCCGTAGTAATTAATGCAGCACTTACTCCTAAAGTCTTTACTTCGTCAATAGCCCGGGCCTCCATAATGCGATACCCGCATCGTGGTTTTCCGTCAACTTTAGGATATTGGTTGGTGGCCAGCACGTTCACAGCAACATCCGCGTCGTGCATTACATTTAACCACCCTCCGAAATGATCCCGTTCCCGAACCGGAAGCCGCAGAAATATCAATTCATCCAAGGGAGGCACCAACCTTTCAGAGAGCCGTGACCCGTTGTATTTAATATTATCAACGGTAAATCCAATATAACTATCAGTAATATCTAAACGTACAGTTACCCGGTGGGATAAATGCCGGAAGGAGATTTTCAGTTTATTTCCCATCCTACGCACTTTTGTGGCAGGTAAAAATTTTGGTTCCGCAGGATGAACCAACATTTCCTGACTGGGTAAACGATCGGATTGTTTTACCGCAAACACGGGGAAACTGTCCTGAACAGCCAGACATTCCTGACCGGTGGCTTTGTGAATGAGGCTTTTTGCATGGCCTTCTTCGCTGATGACTAAACGCATTTCAGCATTTTCAATGGTTATGTCATTGTCTCCATATACCATTGGGGCAACCAATATGAATATGACTACCATTGCCCAATCTTTTATGTACAATATCCTTTTCATTATGTATTCCTTATTATTATATAGCAGCAATAATTTAGTTAAAAATGGTGGCATTTTGAAAAGCAGAAATCAATTCCTCTCTTGACAATTGATCTGTCTTGACATATCGGCGGCGGCTCACGGGCAATACCACTGATTCCTCATTTTTTCCTGGCTGCACTTCTGTCTGCTCTCCTATATCCTTAAGCAAGGTAATCTTTTCCGGTTTTAAAGGCAGCTCCATGTTTTTATCTCCTTTTATATGCCAATACACCACATACAAATCATCTTGCCGCTCAAAAATAAATGCCCGTACTTCTCCTTTGGCCACATCTTTGATTTGTTCATAAGGCACAAGTTCAAATTCCTCCTGCTTATTGACCAAAAGAATATGCTCCTGCTCCCAATCCCTCAGCATCTGTTTTTGTTCTTCAGTGAGCCAATCCTGGGCTTTTGCTTCTTCCCACCGTCTTATCACTTCCAGATTATCGGAAGTCCTGGGGTGATCTTCAAATTCTTCCACATTGCTCTTTAAAATCCATGGTGAACCCCATGCTGAGGCTCGGCTAGTCAGGTACTCAAACATATCAGGCTGCATCCCTATAGAATTTTCGTCAGGGACGAAATACCGGTATCTACCAAAAGTTGAGGCGGTAAAATTATCCGCCATCAAAGGAGCCGCGTTCCCGGGGAAATCTCTAATGGCTTGTTTTAGTTCTTTAGGCGGCCAGTTGTGGGAATCATAGTGATTACCCCGGCTCAGCATGTGCCAGCTAAAATGAGACTGCACTGATCCTGCTGCAAATATAGGTTCGGGGTCTAAACGTTTATAGACTTCCCACTGCGCTTTAGCAGTATTAAACCAATGGGGAGAGTGGACGTCTTCAGCTCCATCAAAATAGATGAATTCAAATCCTGCCTTTTGATATATCTCAGCCAGCCTTTCTGCAACTTCTCCCTGAATACTGGTTTGCTGATCAAGACGGACAAATTTTGGCCAGTCATCTAAATCCAGCAAACCAAATTTATTGCCCATAGAATGGGAGGCAGGCTTCGTATTCAGTGCTCCCCGGCTACATCCAGTGAATTTATAAGGCCGCACGGTGGTGTAATCCGAATAAGATATCAATTCATCTCCGATCTTTAAAATTCTTCGGCCTTCATCCAAAGTAACCCTCCGGGGATTTTCCTCTACAGTGATGGTCGTATCGTTCCTGCCCAATGGAGCAGCCAGTGTAAAATACTTTCTCAGATTTAACCGATGATCTACCTTCGTAATATACGGATCACTTTTACTGGCTTTATTGTAATGGATATGAACCCCGGGAGACATACCGGCATTTTTAATCTTTTTCACCACCTCTTGTAGATCCTCAATTCCATTGGAATATTCATCCCGCCACTCATAATGCCCGGGAGCTTTCGAAAAAGCTGTATAATATACATAAAAGGTTCGAAAGCCTCCCTTTTTGGCATATTCAACATGTTCGTCAACATTATCCGGGGTGATATTGCCGGACCAATAAGTGGATAAATCAGCCTTTTCCGATCTGCGATTCTTTACACCATGCGGTAAATTGAAATCTTCTTCCACCCGGGCGATATCGTCCAACAAGTTATCGGTGGAGGTGGTAATTAAACCGGCCCCTACTCCTTTTGACTTGACTTCACTGATCATACCGGCTTTTAAAATTCTATATCCATTCCGTTCATCCGATTTAATCCGGGTGTAAGAATCCGTCCCCAGGATATTAACGGCCCACTGATCATCCCACGTTACATTCAGCCATTCTCCATAATGACTTCGATTCCGTATGGGTAACCGGAGAAACCACATTTCATCTACCCGGGGAGAAATATCCGGATTGATATTGCCATTGCCTGCCAAATTAGTGGTGGATCTTTTATTAACAAAATCCTCCACTTCAAAGTGTATATATTGAGGTTGGATATCCAAACCGATAACAGCGTCCACATCAATAATATCAAAATGTGCAATTAACTGATCCCCTTTCCGGTAAACCGAATCCGGCGTAAATTCACGCTCACCCATAGGGATAACATTTGATTTAAATACATCATCATAGGGAGAATAATCAACATCAACCACCATAGAAAATACAGCTACCTTAGCATTCTGCATCAGGCATTCCTCTTTGGTCGGCTTATGGAACAGGCTTTGGGCCTTTCCATTCGGTGCAATGACGAGCCGCATCTGCTCATTTTCTATTATCACGTCATTCGTATTCTGACTCACCCTGGTGCATCCAAGTATTTCTATGATCAATACTGATAATAGTACTATGCTTAAACTTTTCATATAAAATTTTTTTAATATTCTAACTTCATTATTTTCCACCCTCACAATTGATAATTCCCATTGCCAAAGCCCGGTTTATCAAAATAGGCCTAAAAGTAGCCGACCAATCCAGTATCCTCTCTGTAGTTCCCGGATTTAATCGATAATAGTTGCATTCTGAAAAGCAGTGATTAACTCTTTCCCGGATAATTTATCGGTCCTTACATACCGGCGGTT
>JAGXLC010000314.1 GCA_018334875.1 Bacteroidales bacterium
ATCTGGTTAATGGTTCATGATATACTACTGGTTTGTTATATTCTGAAATTTAATAGTTATTCAATTGTCATTTATAGTCATTTGTGGTCATTCAGTTGTCATTCATTGTCATTCGGTTGTCATTCATTGTCATTCATTGTCATTCATTGTCATTCGGTTGTCATTTGTTGTCATTTGCCAGCTGTTAATTGATTTGGACCAACGCTCCTTGTATTTTTACATTGGCGCTGGATGTTAGTTCGGCACCTGCACTTCCTTCAGCCTTGTAACTTGCCTGGGCTTTGGTGTTGACATTGACCCCTTCTATATTGACATCTCCCGTTGCTTTGATATTCAAATCTTTCCCGCTTTCCATGCTGATGCCATCTGAATTCATGGTTATCGTGTTGCTGTTTTCATCTTCCAGCACAATGGAGCCCGCATCTTCATCAATCTTAAATGTTTTGCCTGCCGGCGTTTCCAGTGTAACCGACTTCTTGTCATCATTGAAGAGAAGCTTCATTTCGCTTCTTGAGATGTATCCTTTTTCGTGGTTGTCATCAGATAATTCTTTGGGGGTTGGCTTTGCGCTGCTATGCAGCATCCCTAGAACGACCGGGTTTAAAGGATCACTGGCAAAAGTCCCTACTACGACTTCGTCCCCAATTTCCGGCCTGAAGAAAGTTCCTCTGCCGTCTCCGGCATCCAGGCAGGCGAGCCTTGACCATACCCCCTCTTCATCGGGATTAATTACCGGCAACTTGACCTGTATGCGGTTTTCTCCGTCGGGATCACCTTCCAGTTTGGTCACCACTCCAACCTGCAAACCATTGACCAGCGAAGACACCGTGGAGAGCTTGCTTCGGACGTTGTCGTACAATTCTGTAAACCATTTCGGATCCAGACCAAACTGAACATCCGTTTCCCATTTGCCTTCGTATATCTGATGCCGGACACCACTGATAAAGTGATTGCCACTCATCCGGTCTCCAACTCCT
Source organism: Bacteroidales bacterium (assembly GCA_018334875.1). Lineage (NCBI taxonomy): Bacteria > Pseudomonadati > Bacteroidota > Bacteroidia > Bacteroidales > Bacteroidales bacterium. The sequence continues at coordinate 978 of JAGXLC010000314.1, forward strand.
TCGATGGCAATTGTTTTTCCCGGTTTTACATCAGCCTTACCCTTAAATTTGACACGACCGCGAACCTTCGCCAGGCGATTCTTCAATAACCTGGCATCGGCCCATAATTGCATAACTTCATCGCTCAGGCTTCCTCCATGCTGCATCTGAAAGACTTCCATTTCAAGAGAACTGGCAATGTCTTTCGCCGAGATGTTGCCTGGTTCTGATGTACCTGGTTCCGATGCTTCTGCCCCGGAAATTTCCTGAGATGAATAATTCCAGCTAAACGCCTTTACTCCTGAATATTGTAACCTGCCATCAATTTCCCCGTCGAATTCCAGCATGGTAGCCCCATAGGTCACTTTTACCACTTCTTCATCAGCTATTTCCGGGGACTTCACACTGAATTCCCCGTCATCAACCAATCCAACCTTGCCGTTTAAATCGATACGGGTCATGATAAAATCCCAGTCGGTGACATCAAACTGAATCACTTCAGGATGCGTTACCTCCGTACTTTCTATATCCGTTTCAAGTTCGTAGTCACCAAGTATCTCTTTAATGATCTCACTGTCATTCTTTTCATAGAAATACCGGCTTTTTTGAATGAGGCTTGTTTTGTAAGATGCATCCCGGCAGTCCACAGTGAACAGGGGCAAACCTTCCCTTCTCATTCTGATGTTGTTTTTAACAATTACCCCCTTGAAGATGGTATCCTCCTCTGAATGGTAGCCAGCCAGTATTTCCACGTTATTGCCCGGAGTGAAGAGATCGGTATTGCTTACGGGAAAATCACCGGATGCTGCATTGCCGTCATAAATGCTGATGCACGCCGACGGGAGCCTGTTAATCTCTTTGTTGACAGTGATGGCTGCAATATTCAGTTTGCGTGATACCTCCTCCCCATTGATCTTAATGGTTTGTGTAACCAGATCAGAAGTTTTTGGTGTTTCTATGGTTCTTTCGTTACTCATATATTTGTTTTATTTCTCCTGAGCAGACTTATCAATAGGTGGAAAAAACAATTCGGTTCCGGCTTCCACTTTCCGGAAATTGACAATGTTATTATAGGCTGCTACATGCATATAATAATTGGGATCACCATAAACACGTGAACACATAAGCGGTAAAGTATCACCTTCTTTCACTACCACGATATGGGTCAAATCGGGTGATTGTGCATTCTCTTTTGCTGCCCGCAGGTTATCTTCCACAAAACCCTTGAATTTCCCTTTGGCCTTGGCACGGATTGGTGTACCATCGGATTTGAAAAGCTTGAAATTGACATCCATTTGGGTCAGGGTACCCTTGAAAAGCAGGGTACCCCAGCTTATACGCAGATAGTTGGGCTTATGGGTTTCGCCATTGTATTCAAGAACCACTTTTTTGAGCTTTTCAACGTCATTCACAACTCCCTCCTCGGAAGCCGGTGCTCCCGGCAGGGCTCCTGTACTGTCAAAGATGAATTCAAAGTCAAGCTCTTCGGGTTTGATCTTGTTGAATTTTACCTCTGTGGCGCTAGTCCCGGGTGGCTGCTCATCATCCGTGTCAATCTTATATTTGTAAGAATAAGACTCGGGATTGACCAGTGAAGTAAATTCTCCTTCTTCCACTTTTTCATTGAATTCCGGATCCTTGTAGGCCACTATTTTCATCTTGCTCAATTCATCTGACATCATTCAAAGGTTTAGGTTGACTGTTGAGATTATCCATACATGAAGCAAGGATTGAAAGGAGCTACCTTTCCTTTTTTTCCTTTAATACCTGCATGACCTGTTCGACACAATCTGCAACGATCTTGCTTTTCAGATCTCTTATGTTTTCCGTATCCTCTGAACCAGCGTTGGTTTCCGGTTTTTCCTCTTCACCAACATAGGTTTTTATGTGCAATTCCTTGATTTCAATAGGCATAACTTACTTTTCAATTGTAAAATATTGATATCTTAATTCTATGGTCTCAATGACCAGGTTGCTGTCCTCAGCACTCAGATCGGAAATGTTCCACTTAATCGGCCAGGCATTGACTATATTCCATGATACAAGAGGCTTCTGTTCCCATGTAACTTCATCATCCTGCTCCTGCTTTTCAAAATGAAGCAGCTTGACCACTATAGATCGTGGTTCTATGATTAGATTATTGAAAGCATCCAGACACCAGTCGATGACCTTTGAATCTTTGAGCATACCCCTTTTTAAAGTCAAATTTGGATATTTGCTCCGGAGCGGCAGTACATGCTCAAACCTGTTTTCACCGCCTTCCCTTATGGTTTCGGTCTCCAATTCCACATCCAAACCCGACACCGACTGAAATCTGGTGTCATTCGACTCATCACTTACTTCAGAAAAGTCTACTGAGAAGTGGAACCCTACCGGTGGATAATATTCTGCCATAGAACAACCCGTTTAGTTTATTTATTGGTAATAGTAAGCCCTTCATGAGCCAGCTCCATGGTTTCGACAGCCACTTCATTGCCGTCGGCTTTCAGGTCGGTGGATTGCACCTTAACAGGCCATGCATTTTTTACTTCCCAGGTCACGATAGCTTCATGGTTTTCGTTGAGCAGGTTAATGGTAACCGATTCCCTGGGTGCCTTGTTCAATTTGATGGCATTCCACCACTTAAAGAAGTCATTGTCCCCTTTAAAGGTTCCCCTTTTCAGGGTAATGTTGCTGTACTTGATCATTCCGGGCATCTTAACTTTGGAATATTCTTTGCTTGATCCTTCCCGGTATTCGATCAGTTCCGTTTCCACATCGAGACCGGAAACTTCGGTAAAAGCAATCTTTCTGTCTTCACCCCAGTCTACTTCGAAGTGAAATTTTGGTAATGGATATTCTGCCATGATTTCTGAATTTTTTGATTTAACTTTCTATTCATTTGTGATTATTCCTTTTTATTGCTGAAAGGCTTTCAGGAAAATGCCTTTTAACCCGATTGCATGAGGTGCGAAAATTTAAGTACAATGAATTCTGCCGGTCTGGCGACAGCCAACCCGATTTCTACATTCATTCTGCCTTCGAGTATGTCCTGGGCGGTCATGGTTTCTCCGAGTCCAACTGCAACAAAGAAAGCCTGATCGGGTGAGCCTCCTGCCAATGCTCCCTGGCGCCACAGGGTTGTCAGGAAGTTTCTGATCATTGCCCGAACTTTCACCCAGGTATTGGCATCATTGGGTTCGAAAACATAGGCTTCTGTTGCCTTTTGGGTGGATTCTTCCACCATGATAAACAAACGCCGCACGGAGATGTATCTCCATTCGTTGCTGTTGCCGGCAAGGGTGCGGGCACCCCATACCAGTATCCCTTTCCCTGTAAAGCTGCGGATCACGTTGATGGATTTACCGGTGGGATGAACATTTAAACTCTCCTGTTCTTCCTGATTGATTTTGACAGCCGGGGCCAGAACATTGTTAAGACTGACATTGGCCGGAGCTTTCCATACGCCCCTTATTTCGTCAATATTGGCATATACACCGGCAATAAAGCCAGAAGGTGGCAGATAACTCATTTTCCTCTTAATGCTGGAAAAAACGGAATAGAAGAAAGGGTGATTTTCCACCAGCCTCTTTTCTGCTTGATTTTCATTGTGAATGGCTGTTTGGAACAGATCTTCCAATGCTCCCAGCAATTTTTGCAGCCCCAGATTCTCATTCAGGTAGCTGATGGCGGCCAGGGCTCTGTTTTTCTTGTTGGAATATGTACTCAGATCCAGTTCGCCTGATCCCAGTGCAGGAATGTCAGCAACTTGCGAATAACTGTTGCTGGTACCTTCAA
>JAGXLC010000315.1 GCA_018334875.1 Bacteroidales bacterium
TTGGTTATAACCCATCCTAATAAAAGCGTGGAAAAGCTTTTCCAGATTGTTTTCTTTTTTGTCAACCCACAGATCCAAATCAATGGTAGAACGGATCACACCATGAAAATTGGTGGCGAATCCGCCAACAATCAAATATTTTACATTGCATCGGTCTAATGCTTGCAGAACATTATAATACAATCTACCCAATTCCTTCATGGATGTTCTTTATCTAAGAATATAAGCATTCCGTTCCTTCAATCTTTTTTCAACAGCCCTTTGGTAATTCGGACTGAATTTTTTATTAAACTCCATCATTTGCGTCAGTTTACGAAGTCGTTCTTCCGGAGTTAGTGACCTGGCTATCTCGCTTTTCAGTGTTTCCTTGTCTTTGTCCCTTTCAAATGGAAGATCGGGCTTCTGATTCATATCATTCTTATTGTACATATCTTGTGAACTTTTTTCTACATAACGAAAATACAGAAAAAAAATGGCCTTCACCCCGGAAAATATATAATTGGAACTGATTAAACTGATTTCAAATAATAATTTATACCGAAGGAATTATCTGGATCATTGCCTTGAGTGGATAGATGATGCAGCGATAACTTCCTATCTGTTAATTTCGTATCCTATTCCCCATTCAAAATAATCAGCCAATGCAAACCAGTGATGTTTTATGGAAAACTGGAGGGAAAGATTGTTTTCCATAGAATACTTCACCCCCAGGCGACCAGTGAAAGATGGAATATCCATTGAGGGTCTGTATATATAGAGGCCCGGATGAAGTATAAACGAAATCGGGCCTATGTCCCTTTGCAATGAAAGATGAATGGCAGATTGAAAAGGGAGTGGCGACTCATCACGCTCTGCACTTTTATAGGGAAAATATGACCAGGAATCATTATAAAAAAAGTCGATTCCTAAGCCGATACTGCTTTGTGGCAAATATCTGTATCCATAATCAAATATCAGACTTGATGTAAAAATCTGAAATTCTTTACTTTTATGTACTTGTTTAACACCTGGTGCAATCGTAAAGGAAAAGCAATTTCTTTCTTTTGTTTCTTTATCTCGTGATAAAACCAGCTTTCCGGAATGTTTGTGAGTCGAACTAAATTCCAGGCCTGTATGAAAAGTTAGCATATTTATCCCCAGATTCGGAGAAACAACTTTTCCGTTTGATAGATGATGAAAAGATATACCCGGCCTGAGTATCCATTTATCTTCAATGAGTGTTATTTTGCCAATCAGAGAAATTCGTCCGTAAGCATTGAGATGGGATCCTAAAGCTATATTGAAGGGGTTGTTCTCCGGATCATATTTTTTTGTTGCATATGCGGCTCCCAGGACTATTTTTAATTGAACAGGCAATTCATCTGTTAATAAAGGATTTTGCATACTCATATAGGCAGCGTGAACATTACCAAAAACTTCATTATTTCCCAGATTGGAATAAAAATAGCCGGTACCGAGAATTGAATTATTGAATCGCTCTTTGTTTTCATCGTAAAACCAGGCATTCAGTTCGAGACTTCTTATATATTCACGATTCAAAGCCTCCATTGTAGAATAATGTGGAAGCATCGTTCCTGTATGAATACTCAAGTTATAATGGATAGGAGTTTCATTATCAGGCAATTCGGCAATTGCATTTAACTCAAAAAAACAGACAATAATGAGCACCATGCATATTTGAGAACCGATTTTAATCATAGAAATACACTAGAGTCCGACAAAATTGAAAAATAATGGGACTATTCCCAAAAAGTTGCACCCCAATGTTATAAGTTTGTATTTGCCAAAACAAAACCTTACAACATGGATAAAGATAAAGAAATTAATTTTGTTGGAAAGCCGAACCTTTGGGTTGACATTCAAGGAAATCCTACTGACAGATTCAACCACTATCCGGTTATTCAGCTTTATAATCAAAGGATTAGACCGTAATCCGAAAAGAGACAGCAAAAAAAGTAGGCTGTAGATGATAAGGCAGGTGATATTTCTTTGTCGTTTCTCTGACCATTGGGGCGATGTTTCTGTAATGCAAATGGCTGATATTGGGAAACAAATACCAAGAGGATATTCAGGTTTGAGGTTACTATACCTTGGATTCATTTTCCATATTTTCCTTACCTTTATTGAAAAAGGTTTCTCCTTTCACTAGAATGGATCATACCTCATCAATTACCATTCATGAAACCGATGTGAAAAGTTCAGTGTATTATAAAATTCCCTTTGATTTCCCGTGCAGATACAGAGCCTTGTATATCTATTTAGAATGTCTCTATATTAGCCAACTGCGGGACATTATCAAATAAACCTGCTGGAGCAGGAAATCTTTGAACCTTGCGTTGGTAGATTAAGAGAAGGTTTTCATCAGGCCAAAGGTTTCTTCCGATATCTTCAAATATTGCAGGTATATATCCGGATACCGGGATGAGTCAAGACCAACCACCCTGTTTGTTATTTCTTTAAGGTTAATACCAAGCAATCTATTTAGATATTATTTAGAATTAATATAAATTATTTGTTTATAAACCCTTTATAATTTACTCCTCTCTTATTTTTCATACCATGTTTTTATTACATCTACCCTATGTATATTTTTTTCTTTGACATAGAAAAAGTTGCAATTTTCATAAATCCCCTTTAATTTTGTAATAAACCAACAAATCTTGCTCAATATTAAGAAATTATGAGATTTTATTTATCCACTAATCAAAAAAAGGTAAGGCGACAAGCAGTGAATAACCTTTTTGAGATAAGAGTCGATTTTCCAATTTACACAAACACAAATATATGATCAAACCGGGAATTTTACATTTTAAGCTCATAGCCCTGACATTAATTGTTTCGGCAATGTTGATATCCTGCCAAACAAAAGATGATTCGGCATGGCAGAAAGGCAATATGCACACGCATACATTCTGGAGCGACGGGGATGATTTTCCCGAATCTGTGGCAAAATGGTATAAAGACAATGGATACGACTTTCTTGCAATCACCGATCACAATACATTGCTTGAAGGTATGCGTTGGAAAAAGTTCCCCGGAGAGCATCAAGCCCTGGAAAAGTATAAACGCTTGTTCGGTGAAGATTGGGTAGAGACCCAACCGGCTGAAGAGGAAGGAAATATCCAGGTTCGTCTGAGACCGCTGGATGAATTCCGCGATAAGTTTGAAGAGCCGGACGAATTCCTGCTGATGAGCGGTAATGAAATCACAGCCTCTCATGCTGTGCATATGGTTGCCCATCACCAGTATAAAGTTATCCCTCCTGCTGAAGGAAGCGCAGATGAGCGGGCAGCTATGATAAGGAAGATGGTGGAAAGGGTAGCTGAATACAGGCAACAGTCCGGCCGCAACGTATATCCCGTACTTGCCCACCCGAATTTCCAATGGGCCATAACTGCAGAAATGATGCTAAAAGCTGAAGATCTGCGTTTTTTTGAGGTTTACAATGGTCATCCCTCTGTAAACAATGAAGGCAATGAATACCGGGCAAGCACCGAAAGGATTTGGGACATTGTGCTTTCCAAACGTCTTGCTACAGGAGACGAAAAGTTGTTGTACGGGCTGGCAACAGACGATGCACATAATTACCATTCGGCGGGCGCTACACCGGGCAGAGGATGGGTTATGGTCAGAAGCGCAGAACTTACCCCGGAAAGCATCCTTGATGCCATCGACAAGGGAGATTTTTACTCCTCTACCGGCGTATCACTGAAAAATATAAATTTTGACGGAGAAAAAATAGAGGTAGAGATTAAACCGGAAGAAGGAGTAGAATACACCACTGAATATATTGGAACCCGCGCCGGGTTTGAGAAAGAGAGTGAGCCCAGATTCGGTGAATCGGGAAATAAGATAGACAATACCACACACAGATACAGCGATGAGATTGGCAAAGTGCTGGCCAGCTCAAGCGACCTACAATCAAGTTATACATTTACCGGCGATGAGCTGTATGTACGCGTCAGGGTCACATCTTCCGCAGACCAAACAGATCAGATAACCGGAGAGGTAACAGGCAAACAACGTGCATGGGTTCAACCGGTAGTGCCGGGGATAAGCAATAATTACAAGAAATGAACCACCTAAAAAAACATTATGCAACCGACAAAACTTACCAGTTTAGTTATTATTTTGATATTGATGACCTCAGGCGTTTTTGCTACAGAGTATCATGTATCAAAAAAGGGAGACAATGAAAACCCGGGTTCGGCGTCAGAACCCTTCAGAACCATTTCATTTGCGGCGCAAAAAGCACGGCCGGGAGATGTTATAATAGTTCATGAAGGCACTTACAGAGAACGAATAACCCCACCCCGCGGCGGTGCGTCTGACGCTGAGCGGATCATTTACAGGGCAGCAGAAGGTGAGCGCGTGGAAATTAAAGGCTCAGAGGTAATTACAGGATGGGAACGGTTTAACGATGATGTGTGGAAGGCAACAATTCCCAATACCTTTTTTGGAGATTACAATCCTTACAAAGATGAGATCACCGGCGACTGGTTCAATGATCACGGAAGGAGCCACCATACCGGACGAGTCTATCTTAATGGCAAATCCCTTTACGAGACAAGCATTTTAGAAAATGTGCTGAAAGAAAAAACAATTGAGAATTCAGCGGGTCAGGAGCGATATCCCTGGTATTGCGAGACTGACGAAAAGAACACCTACATATATGCCAACTTTCATGGCCAGAACCCCAACAACGAAATGGTGG
>JAGXLC010000316.1 GCA_018334875.1 Bacteroidales bacterium
ATGTTCTTGTTGTGCAGATCACTGCATGCGGGTTTCAAATGTTTAATTTTTTTACCCTCTAAATATTAAATATATACCTGTCTGTAAGCAACAGACAGGTATATATTTATAAGGCTTCTTTTGGTTTACATCTTTATCCTTTCAATATTCAGATTGGACAAGTCCGTTTCTCCGACACCCATTTTACCAGCCATCTCAATATGGGATATATTATCTACCTCTTTTCCGAATATTTTGGTTGCAGCGGCATCAGCAGCAACAATATCGTCGGAGATGATCTGATATTTCATAAGTGCTACGTCCTTGGTAGATACACCTCTTGGGCCGTTTCTTCTCATTACGCGGTAAGCATCCACTATATTGAGATCGGGTTTTCTGTGGGTAATAAAGTCAGCAATACATTGATGCAAGCCGTTTCTGTGATAGAATCCTCTGTCCCATACATTACCCATAAGGTTTTTCATTGAGATGGTTAAGATGCTCGAATTATGGGTTTTCAGAATGGGAACATTGATAAATACATCCGATTCAAGCGCCAGCTCATGCTCTTTGGCCTTTTTAAGTGTCTTTCCCCTTGGGATATCTACTTCCTGGAAATAGCCTTCTGTATTGGCAGGTGCAACCTTTGCACCGGCATCCTTGGCGGCTTTTTCTATTCCGCTGGTATCATAGGCTTTTCTCCATTCATCAACTGGGTTATCAAATACATACACTCTTTTAGCCCCGGCGTCAAAACAATGTTCAACGATTCGTTTTACCAGTGCGGGATTGGTGTTTCCAGCCCTTTCAGGTGGAACATCCCATCCAATATTGGGCTTTACTGCAACAGTCTGGCCGGGTTTGACAAAGTTCTTCATACCCCCCATTGTTTCGATTGCCCGGTCGAACATTTTTTCGGGAGTACCCTCTCTGATAGCGACCAGATCGTATGGGAGAGAATTGTTGTTAACCGTGTTTGCGAAAATCCTGCCCGAACCCAATGAAGCCATTGAGCCGGCAAAAACTCCTGCGCCTATACTCTTTTTTAAAAATTCTCTTCTTCTCATAATACGCCTGTTTTTAAGTCCTTAATAGATCAATTTAGAAAGTGTAAAAATAATAATTAAAGCTGACTCGTAAAATCAGCATTTTTATTTTGAATTAGTCTAAATAGTGTTTGTCCATAAAGTCAAAGAGATTTGAAAGAGTCTCGTCTATAATGTTCGCTGGCAAGGCTTGCGAGTTTTGAATGCCAGGAGTTTACTTGATGTAATTGACTGGCATGAAAAACGAGCGTAACGCAGCCAGCGGATATTATAGACAGACTCTAAATAATAAAGTTTCCTTTCAAAATGGTTTTTATTAATTTAATACGTGTTTGTCCGGATTTTATTGTGGACTACCATTCGATGGAAAATTTGGTTTATATTCGCAGCCGAAATGAATTGGACCGAATTGCATATTAAGAAAGGGATTGCGTGTGTTTTTCTCATATCGGGTATGATCATTCTTGCAAAATTGTCTTCCTGCACGTTTCAGATGCCCCGGGAAGAACTCACCACGCAACAGCAGAATCATATTTCCCGTATCTTTTTGGCGGAAAAGATCAGACAATTCAGGGAAATTTTGCATCATAGCCATCAACGGTATCACTTTAACGGGAACATTCTGGTGGCCAGAGACGGAAAGATTATATTCAATGATTTTATCGGTTATGCCGATCTGGATACAAAAGATACCTTAACACTTCATTCGGTTTATCAGTTGGCTTCTCTTACCAAGCAGTTTACCGCCATGGCGGTAATTCAGCTCAAGGAAAGAGACAGTATTGATTATGATGACAAAATGGTGCAATATATTCCCGAATTTAAAGGGATTAACTATCATTATTACGACAGCATTACCATAAGGCATTTGTTGAATCATACTTCGGGCATGTCTAATTATTTATATTTGATTGAAAGATATACGGATCATAACCAAAAACCCTACAATGATGAGGTAGTAGATTTGCTGGCAAAGCATAAGCAATACCTGAGCTTTGAACCCGGAACCCGCTTTCAGTACAGCAATACAGGGTATATGGTTCTTGCCCTTATAGTGGAACGGGTTTCCGGAAAGCGGTTCGATGAATTTGTAGATGACAATATCTTTTCTCCCCTCAAAATGCACCATTCTTTTGTTTATAGTTCGGCTTACGGGAACAAAAATTCCAATAACCGTTTAAAAGGTTACAGAAGATACGGAAACAATTATTGGGTACCTGAAACTCAACATGACGGGGTAGTGGGTGATAAAGGAGTTTGTGCCCCGGCCATTGATCTTTATAAATGGGATCAGGCACTTTATTCCAATAAACTGGTATCGCAGGAGGCGCTTGAGGATATATTTGAGAGGGGAAAGCTGGAAAACGGACGCCGCATACCCTATGGGTTTGGTTTTCGACTGAAGAAAGATGCTGAAGGCAATAGGGTGGCCTATCACAATGGTTTATGGAATGGTTTCCGCAATGGCATTTATCGTTACCTGAATGATACCAGCACCATCATTATTCTTGAACATACCGATTGTAAAGCAAGAGGGATCATTCAGAGAAAAATCAGGAACATTTTACATTCCCCGCATCACAATGTGACACGGATTTTGGCTGAAAAGGCAATAAATGACGGAGGTGAGCAGGCTGCTGAAGTCTATGCAACCATGAATAAAATGAATCTGGAATTTAGTGTAAGGATTGAAAAACTGATCGAAGTACAGGAGTATTTGCGTGAAATAGACAAACACATTCTGGCCCGTAACGTCAGGACTTTGATAAAAGCCGTCGAAAAAAGCGACGGGGATACCTGATACGGATTAACTTTGCCTTTCCAGCAGGGTTTGCATGACTGAAAATACCTGTAGAAGCTCGGGACGGAGCTTTTGGACATCTTCCCGGATGTCCTTTTCCACTTGATCCTTATATGTGCGGTAGGTATCGGAAATCTCCTCTTGCCGGGTCTCTTCCAGTTGACTGTAAAATTCCTCCAGCAGTTTTCGAAATTCATCCCGGTCGTGCCATTCGCCCAATATGTCCTCTACTTTTTTGGTATCCCTGAAATCAATCTCATTTTCAAATTGTTCATGGATATTCCCTATCTTCTGACCAATGATGAAACGGATGTGCTTCAGGTATTTTCGTATCTGGTGGAGGTGGTTTTCATAATGCGGTTCAAACATAAAACCGTGGCATTCATCCACCCTGCTTTTTACAAAATCGTGAAGCCTGCTGTTTAGCTTTTTTGCAGGAATGCCATCTATTGCTTTATGCAGTTGATCGGCGGTGTGGTAAAGTTTCCTTAGCTTAAGCCCCGGCATAAAATCATGCCAGGCTTGTCTGGCTTCTTTTTCCTGAGCTTCGATGTATTCAGCCAGTACCGGAAAATTTTCGCCGGTACGTTGCCGGTAATGTTCCAGTAAATCCTTGTGGATATGAAACTCTCTCAGCTTTCCGGCTTTTTTGAAAACCTCTTTTAATTTTCCAAGGTATTTGTAATCGGATTTTATATCGGCAAATCCGGCTTCCTTTAAGAACAGGAACAATGCTCTGATCTTTTTAATAGAAACCCTTAGGTCATGGATGGCTTCCTCATCCCCGGTATTGATTGCCCTCAGGAATTCTTTCTCAAATTTGTCCAGATACTTCTCAAATAGTTTGTCTACTGTTTTTGCCAAGGGTTACCCAGTTTGGATTCAACATGGTTTGGTTTAAACTTCCTGAAGCTGCTTAAGCACATTCTTTTGATTTTCAATTTTTGTAAGCAGCTCATTGTATTGTTTTTCTTTCTCCTTAAATTGTTGTTCCGCCTTGTTAAAATTTTCCCGTCGTTTTTGCACCTTCTTTTCAGCTTTCTTCAGGTCCTTTTCTGCCTTTTCCTTCTCCTTCTGAGCTTCTTCCATTTCTTCCTTACGTTTTAGAAGGGCTTTGACGGTTTTGTTGATTTCTTTAGAATATTTCTTGATCTCTTCATAAAGGTTATCCTCTTTTTCATCTACTTTTTCGAGATTTGAGGCTTCCCGGGACTTAATTGAAGCTTTTGATTTTTTGTTTTCAGTGTCTTTTGGAGAAGAGGTTTCCTCTTTTTGTTTTGCTTCCTTTTCCGGGGAAGGTTGTAAATCTTGATTGTCTTCTGTTTCCATTTTTCAAAAAATTAAAATTTAGCGGATGAAATTATGAATTTTCCAATTCATAAACAATTCTGCAAGGTTATTTTTACATTAAATTAATCTATAGTATGACAACAGCCGGTATTTCTCATCTCACTACTCGTCCCTTTCTACTTTTTCCGCACCCTCGTACCTTCGCACCGTCCTTCTATCGTTCCCTCGTGCTGTCGTGCCGTCGTTCTTTCGTGCCCTCGTAATCTTCCCATATTTCCGGTTTTTCCACATTGATCTATTTCGTGGAAACCGTCGAGACATGCCACGGCATGTCTCTACACAGTGCTCGTATATTCGTTTTCTCATTTTCCCGTTTTCCTTCGCACCCTCGTGCTGTCGTGCAATCGTGCCTTCGTGCCTTCGTGCCTTCGTTCCCTCGTTCTTTCGTGCCGTCGTTCTTTCGTGCCCTCGTAATCTTCCCATATTTCCGGTTTTTCCACATTGATCTATTTCGTGGAAACCGCTGAGACATGCCACGGCATGTCTCTACACAGTTCTCGTATTTTCCTTTTCT